>QNBQ01000299.1 GCA_003645735.1 Candidatus Poribacteria bacterium | reverse complement strand
TCCCTGAGGGGCGGGGGAGGGGAGGTGGAGCGCCTTGCGGCCCGGATCGGCGGATCGAACCTGGAGCTGAGCGGTGAGATGACCGGCTCGGAAATAGAAGGGCTTCAGGTCAAAGGGCGGGTCGATCTGAGGGATATCCGCCCGCTGATTTCCCAGTTCGTCGATCTGAAGGGGTTGGGCGGCGAGCTGAGGTTTGAGATCTCGGCCTCCGGCCCCCTGAAAGGGCTTAAAGGCGAGGCGAAGCTCATCTCCAAGCGGGTCGCCGTGGGCGACGGGGAGATAAACAACCTCAGGGTCGAATCGGAGATCGATGGGAGGAGGATAGAGGCCGATTTCGAAGCCAGGCTGGCGGGAGGAAGGCTGAGGGGGAGGGCCGAGATCGATCTGGCAGCCGAACGGCGCATTAAGTGCGGTGCGTCGTTCGAGGGGCTGGGCCTGCCCGCCCTGGTCAAGCTGGCCGGCCTGAAGCCTCCCGATCTGACGGGGAGGATCAGCGGGGAGGTCGATTTCGAAACCCAAAATGGATCCCATCTCCTCGCCGGCGAGGTGAGGGGCGAAGGGGTGACCTTCAACGGAGCGCCGATGACTCCCCTGAGGTTGAGCTGTAGTATCGAAAACGAATCGTTGAGGGCGACCGGGGTTTTGGCCGGGATCGACCTCGAAGCCGGGGGGCGGATCGACGAGGTGATCGAAATGAAGCTCGGCCCCGGGCGGATCGGGCCGCTCGCCCGGGCGATCGGGCTGGGGATGGTCGACGGATCGGGCGAGGTGAACTTGAGGATCAAAGGCGATCGGATCGAGGTATGGGGTAAGACCTGCGACACGACGTTCGCGGGCCTGCCGGCGGGGGAGGTCGATTTCAACGTGGCCGGCCCCATCTCGGAGCTGAGGATCGAGCGGCTCGAAGCGCGCTACAACGGCATGAGGTTCTCGATGAAGGGGCGGATCGCCGAGCTGTCCGAGGGCGATCTCGATCTCCATTTCGAAAACGTCCCCTTGGGCGATTACGTCAGAAACGCCTTGGGCGTAGAAGGGGTGAGCGGGTCGGCCAGGGGAAGGGGATGGCTGAGGGGCAAGCTTTCAGCACCGGACGGCCTGATAGAGGTGGAGCTCTCCGGCCTGTCGGCCTATGGGCTTCGGTTCAGGCCGGCGGAGTTCGAGGTTGAGCTCAGATCGGGCGAGATAGCGGCCCGTGGGATGCGGTTCGAGCTGGGATCAGGGGCGATCGAGGCGGAGCTTAAAGCCACTCCCCCCGGAAGGGTTGAGATCAGCGGGAGAGGCGATCTAGGGATTGCCGAGCTGTTGGAGGGGATCGCCGGGAGGACGATCCCGATAGAAGGCCGAATCGAGATCGATTTCAACGGCTCGGAGAGCTCGGTAGATCTCACCGCCCGGCTGAAAGGGATCTCGATGAAGGGGAAGCCGATAGGGAGCGGGATCGCCCGGGCCCGGATCACATCGGAGGGCCTTGAGCTGGAACTGGAGGGGTTTAAGGGAGCGGTTTCGACCACAGCGAGCCTGAGGTTCGAGAGGGGCTACCCGTTCGAGGCGAAGCTTGAGCTTTCGGATTTCGACCTGACCCCGCTGCTAGTCGCCGGTCTATCCGGTAGGGCGAGCCTCTCCGCCGAGCTGAGCGGATCCGTCGTCGATCCATCTGAGCTGAGCGGGCGGGTCCGCCTTAGAAGCCTCCTTCTCTCAGCCGAGGGGGGGCATCTCTCCCTCGCCGAGCCGATCATTATGCAGGTTGAAAGAGGGGAGCTGAGGGTCGATCGGCTCGCGATGATCCAGGACGGAGGGGGGAGGCTCGTCATCTCGGGCGTGCTGGGGCGGGGCTTGGATCTCCGCATCGCGGCCCGCCGCTTCCAGGCAGGGATGATCGACGAGCGGATCGAATCGCTCGTCGATCTGGACGCGCGCCTCGAAGGGAGCTTCGGATCGCCTCGGATATCCCTGAACCTCAGATCGCCTTCGGCGAAGGTGAAACGGCTCAACCTCCCCCCGCTGGAGGATCTCGATCTCTCGGCGGAGCTGAGCGGCGGGGCGATAGATATAAAGCGGCTCCGGTTCGATCTTGCCGGCGAGCCGGGAATCATCACCGGAGCGATCTCCCTCCCGCCCGATGGGAGGATCGATCTGGCCTTCTCGGTCGGTCTGGACCTCGGACAGCTCAACGGGTTGATCCCGGGAGTAAGCTCGATCTCGGGGAAGGCCCGCGCGGAGGGCGAGGTTAAAGGGGATCTGGAAAGCCCGAGGTTGACGGCTGAGCTGAGCCTCTCCAACTGCTCCTTAGCCTCCCCCTCGCTGCCCTACCCGTTAAGCTCTCTTTCCGGCGCCGCCCTCCTTTCGGCGGAGCGGTCCTGGGTTGGAGTCGATCTGGATAAGATCTCCTTCGAGGCGGGCGGCGGGGGGTTCGAGCTGAGCGGGGCGGTCGAGCTGACTCTCAACCCCTTAACCCCCGCTCGTTATGAGATCCGCTTGAAGGGGCGATCGGCCGATTTAGGCTCGATCGTCAAGCAGCTTCTCGATCGGCCCGAGCTGCCGGCGGCGATCAGGGCCGACCTGAGCGCCGAGCTTGAGGGAAAGGGGTTGTCGCTGAAAGGGATCTCAGGACGCGTCGCTTTCAAGCCGGACGTAGATCTGGCGGGGGATCGGCTGAGCGGCGGGGAAGCCATCCTAACGCTTAGGAACGGCTCGATCGCCCTACGGGGGTTTAAGCTCCTCAGGGGGGAGGTCGAGGCGGTTTCGATTGAAGGATCGCTCGACTTGACGACCGGCCTCTACAGCCTGGCCGCCGCCGTCGACGTGCCCGCCAGGTATATCTCCGCCCTCCTCCCCACGGGCGAGCTGGGGGGAGAGGTCGAGGTCGATCTGGAGGGATCGGGTGAGCTCTCCGCTCCCTCCCTGAAGGCCCGTTTCCGGGTGGAGAAGCTGAGGAGCGGGGATGTGAAGTTTGAGCCGACGATATCGGGCGAGGCGAGCGTGAGCGGGGAGGGGTTGATCCTGAGGGGGAGAAGGGCGGCGTGGGGCGAAGGCGGGAAGGACAACGAAGTCCTGATCTCCGGCTCGCTTCCGATCGCCCTCTCCCTGACCCCGCGCCCGGCCTTCAGGCAGATCGACGGGGATCTCTCCCTCAGGGTCGAGGGCGATCTGAACGACCTCTCCTTTGCGTCGACCCTGCTCGCCGGGCTGATCGATCTCAGGGGGAAAAGCAGCTTCGGCTTCACCTTAACGGGCGGGATCTCCTCCCCCCGGATCGAGGGCGGGCTGACGGCGGAGGCCGATAAGATCGTCCTCTCAAGCATCGCCGAGCCGGTGACCGATCTGCGCGTTTCGATATCGGCCGGGGAGGAGCTGAAGGGGGAGGCGGCGTTTAAGCTCGGGTCGGGCGACGTGACGCTTGAAGGATCGCTCGCCCTCGTCGAAGGAAAGCCGGGGGAGGCGGAGCTGTCGGTCGAGTTTAACGGCCTGAAGCTCGAACAGCTGAGATCGGTCAAGCTCGGATCGATCGGCCCACTATCCGGCCTGATAAGCGGTTCCGCTTGGATCAGATCGGATTTGAAAGGCTCTTTCTCGAAAGCGCTCGATCGGCTGCTGAGGGAGGGGAAGGGCGAGCTGAGGCTGAGGGAGCTTGAGATCGGGATAGGCAGAGGGAGGATGGCCGCCTCAAAGGAGGTGCTCGGCGTCCTTTCGGACGGCGTGTTCGACCTGAGGAGCTTCGTCATGTCGGGGGAGATGTTCCCGCGCCTGGCGGCGATGATGATCTGGGAGGTGGGGAGGTCGATCAGGATAGATG
>QNBQ01000298.1 GCA_003645735.1 Candidatus Poribacteria bacterium | reverse complement strand
TGGGGATAGAAGCGGCTCTGAATGAGATCTCCCAGAACAAAGGGGTGCTTTACGACCCCGATGTCGTGGAGGCCTGTTTGAAGCTGTTTAAGGAGGGGAAATTCGAGCTCAAGCCTTAAGCCGCCACGCCGTGATGCTTATGCGCCTCGGATAGCAGTTTACCGTAGAACTCCTCCAGCGGAAGCTTGGCGGGCAAAACCGCGCGAAGCAGATCGAAAAGCTCGTCCTCCCTCTCCATTGTTGGGAGGGGGTAGGGGTTGGACGAGGAGAACCTTCCGCCGCCCCGTTCAGGAGCAGGTATTGGCCCTCGGGCGACCAGCTCTCCTTGAAGACGATCTTGTTGACAGGCAAGGGGGGACCTCCCTTTTGGGCGCGAAGACGAGCTCTTTCCTCGCCCTTGAGAAGCGGGGTCTCATAGATGGGGAGCTTTATGACCCCCGTCCACTCCTTTGGCTCGCGCGGCTCAACGTCCAGATCCACGGCTACGGGCTTCTGGAAGATCCTCAGGCCGCACTCCCTGGGCATGGCGTTGAGGACGATCCAGCAGTCGTCATCCGACATGACACGATCGTCTACGAATGGTATGCCAAAGGGTACGGCAGACACGTCCCGCACTACACCGCCTCGCTCGCCAAAGCCCTCGTCGGCGGGATAACGCTCATAATGGCCCTGGGGGACGGGCTGAGGATCTACGCCAACTGGGGAGGGGCGGCCTACAGCCCGGACGCCGTCGCCAGGGTGGGGCGGCTGATGCTGCGCAAGGGGGTATGGGAGGGGAGAAGGATACTCGACCCCAAATAGGTTGAAGCGGCGATCCGCGACGCCGGCGCGCCCGTCCCCGACCGATCGAAGGAGCCTTACCCCAGGTCGGGGCTTTGCCGGTGGGTCAACTCCGACTGACGGCCTCCAGCCTCTCCAACATCTCAAGGATCTTTGCCCTCATCCGATCGGCTGCCGTCCGGTCCTTGGGGGAGCTCCATCGGATGAGGGACGGGTCGAAATCGCCCGCGACGGCTCGGATCGCCTCCCTCAGAAGCTTCTCCGCCCGGCGGGCCAGATCGGGATCGGATGTCCTCCGGGCGGCATCCCTCAGCATCCTCAGATACTCGTAATCCTCCACCCCCTCCCTCACCGCCTCCCAATGTTTGCCGGTGACGACGAAGTCCTCGCCGATGTAAACGGGGGAATAAATCGTCCTGCGGGCGGTGTGTTCGTTCCAGATATAGCTCCAGCCGTTGTCGGCATACGCCCAAAAGCCCATCCCCACGGCGCCGTGCTTGAAACAGTGCCAGGCGAGCAGCCGGTGGTAGTAATACGGGTCGAGGAGCCTGGCCGGGCCGCTGCACTGATAAAACCACAGCTCCACCCACTTCCGCCGCAGCTCGGCGTAGAACTCGGCGCTCCTCCTGCCCCCCTGATAGAAGATGTTCAAATTCGGGCAGATCGCGTCGCACACCTCGAAAAGCTCCGGCATGGCCGTCCTCCACGGCTCCCTGTGGGTGGGATCCTCCCAGATGAGGAAGAAATCGGTCCCGGCCTTTATGGCCCTGGCCCACTCGACTATCACCTCGTCCTGCTCGCGTGAGTGAGGCTCGTCGACCAACAACAGGCCGACCTGTTTGGGCTTAAGCCCCAAAACATCTCGGCAATGCTCGGCCCAGAGGGAGGCCCACCTCGAAACGGCCCTCCTGAACCTCTCCGTCCCCATGGGTATGCCGGCGAAGGAGCTTTTGACCGACAAAAAGACGAAATACCTCCTGGCGCCCTCCCACATCCTGACCCACCTGTCGAACTTGGAGAAATCGAGCTTCCCTTTGATGTTCCCCTCCTCGTCGATCATCCCCGGCTCGGGCCAGGGGGCCGTGGGGGATCTGGCCCACGGCGAGTCATAGAAGTGCTCCCTCATGTCCCTTATAGCCGCCTCAAGGTTCTCCGGGGTGAGGCCGTAGGAGGGGCCGTCGGTATAGTCCCAGGCGCAGAGCGAGAGGAAGGGCCGCTCGGGAAAGCGGAGGGGGGAGATGTGAAGCTCGATCCTCAGGGCGATCGGCCCGCTCGGCGCTCCCTCGATCTCGATCCTCCCCTTATAATCGCCCGGGGGAACGTCCACGGGGTGGAACGTCAGCCAGATCTGTTTCGTCATCCCGGAGGGGATTTCGACCTCAAGCTCTCCATCCCTCCCCTCGATGACCGGCAGGGCGTCGGCTATGATCTCCCCCTCCTGTGTGTCGGTGAAGAGGACCTCGTGGAACACCGGGGCGAAGGGAAGGCCGACGGGCCGCATCCTCACCCGGAGCGGTTCATCCGAAGCGTTGGTCAGGCAGAAGGCCTCGGATCTGTATTCGCCGGGCATGAGCGCGATTCGCAGCGAGGGCGGCTCCGAAGGAGGTTCTTTGGGCGCATCCCAGGGCAGGAGGGGATCCCACCTCGGCCTGTGCCAGGCCGTCAAGGGGGGAAAACCTCGCGCCCTTAACAGCTCGGCGTTGACCTTCAATATCCTGCGATGCAGATCGTTGAACGGGACGATCGCCTTGAACCCCTCCGCCCTCACCCTGGGCATCCCCTTGACCTCCGACCGGAGCGATTCGAGGAGGGAGAGCAGCTCCTCTTTCCGCGCATCGGGGAGGGATGATCCCTCGACGAGCTTCTTGAGCGCCTCTATGTCCGAAAACAACCTGTTCCTGACGCCCGCATCGGTCTTCACATCGTTTACGAACTCCATGACATCCCTCACGACCTCCCCTTTAAGGGGCTGTTTTAAAAGCTCATCCGGGCCGCGATAGACCTCGATCTCATCGCAGAAGAGATAAGGGCCGGAGGGGATGGCGATCAACCTCACGAACCTCCCCTTCGTCCTCAGCTCGTCCGTGACGAACCTGTGCCTGGCGTAACCTTTCCGGGGCGGCATCCCATACCTGGCCGACAACCTCACCAGCTCGCCGGCGAGGTGGAACGACCTTCCGTCCTCGCTCGTGAGGACGAAGATCGCTTTGGGCCAGTAGACCCCCGCGGTCCCGGCGGCCGTGCTGAAGGAGAGGCCGGCTATGGGCTCCACCCTCCCCAGGTCTATCGTTATGACCACGGGCGAAACCTTCCGCCACCCCACACACCCCTTCTGGACCCAGAAGTAGCCCTTCACGTATTCGCCGTCCGTGAGCTGGACGGCATCGCCCGGGTCGGTGCAATATCTGTAATTCGGCCTCGGCTGAAGGACGTAGCTCTTCCCGAGGGCGATGTTCGGCCCCGGGGGGCTGAACTGAGCCGCCCCGGAGCAGAGCAACGGGAGGATGAAGGTCAAGAGGACGAAGCTCATCGTTCCCCTCCGGAGCGATGGGTCTGCAGACCATTTTAAACGGGTCCCAAGCTGATGTCAAGCTCCGCGCGCCAAAAGCGCGAGCGAGGCGACAGGCCGGGGGATTATGGTATAATTTGACACAAGATCAGCTCGTCGTCCGCCTCACCCGGGCGGGGCGGTATCATGCTCCTCGAGCTGACGATAAAGGATTTCGCCATAATCGATCGGCTTCACATCGAGTTCCACCCCGGCTTCAACGTGTTGACGGGGGAGACGGGGGCGGGGAAATCGATCATCGTCGACGCGGTGGAGCTGCTTTTGGGCAAGCGGGCCGACAGCTCGGTCGTGAGAACCGGGGCCGACAGGGCGATAGTCGAGGGGGTGTCCCGCCTGGAGCCGCATCTGCAGCCCGTCATAAACCGGAAGCTGGAGGAGCACGGGCTAGAAGGGGACGACCCCGAGCTCTTGATGTTGGGGCGGGAGATCAGGCGTGACGGCCGCAGCATAAGCCGGATCAACGGCCGGGCCGTCTCAC
>QNBQ01000297.1 GCA_003645735.1 Candidatus Poribacteria bacterium | reverse complement strand
GCGCAAACCATGAATTCGTAGACTGGTTTGAGGAAAACCCTTTTGAGAACGATGTTTATTGGAATAGGTGACCCACGATGACCACCGAGAGAACCGCTGTTGAAGAGTTCATCATTCAGGAGCTACAAAAGCTCGGCTGGAGGTATATCCCTCCCAAGGAAATGAACATATTGCGTGGCAACGACTTCGGCGAGCCGCTGGTTGTTGATCTTCTGAAAAGCGCGCTGCGAAGGATCAATGAGGACGTCGAGCTAACCGAGGCTGATCTGGAGTTCGCAATCGCATCCTTGAGGCGCATCCCGGCAAGCCCCGAGGGGATAGGGGAGCTTCTGGACAAGTTGAAGAACGGCTTGGTTGTCCCCCTCCAGGAGGAGAAGAGGGAGCAGGTCCTCAGGCTTTTGGACTTCGAGAACCCCGATAATAACGAATTTATCGTCACCAACCAGTACGAGATCAAAGGCCCATATGCGGGGAGGCGGAGGCCCGACATCGTTCTGATCGTTAACGGCATCCCGCTTGTGCTCATAGAGTGCAAAAGCCCGGTGAGGGAGGAGACCACGTGGTTTGACGCCTATAAGCAGATCAAGGGCTACGAGGAGGATGTTCCTGAGCTTTTCAAATATGTGCAGTTCTCCATAGCAACCGATGGGGTGAAGACCCGTTACTTCCCAAACGCCTTCAAAGAGGAAGGCGAGGATCTGTTAAGCGAATGGAAAGACCCTTATCCCTTTGACGGGAAAGATCTCGGCGATGACCCTCTAAGGATCGCAATCCACGGGCTCCTAAACAGGCGAAACCTCCTGGACCTCGTTGAAAACTTCATCTTCATGAGGCGGGAGATATGGGGAGGGCTCTCGAAGATCATGGCCAGATACATGCAGTTCAGGGCGGCGAACAAGATCTTCCAGCGGGCCATCAAGCGGCTGAGGGGAGGGGGCGAGGAGAAGTTTGGGCTGATCTGGCATTGGCAGGGCTCCGGAAAAACTTATACCATGGCATTCGCCGCCTGGAAGCTGCATCGCTGCTTGGAGGCGGAGAACCCGAGCATTTTCGTGGTCGTGGATAGAAAGGATCTGGAGGAGCAGATCGAAAGGGACTTCGCCTTCATCGATGTCCCGCTGGAGAGGGTGACCTCCATTAAACATCTCATCGAGATCCTAACGTGGGGGGAGAAGAGGGAGGGGAAAAGGGGCATCTTCCTGGTCACCATCGAGAAATTCAGCCCCAAGCAATTCCAAGAGCTTGAGGTGAAAGGCGGCGAGGTCGTAATTCGCCGGAGAAACGTGATCGTCCTGGCCGATGAGGTGCATAGAACCCATTACGGCAAGTTCGCAACCCTGATGAGGAGCGTTTTCGCGGAGGCCTCTATCTTCGGCTTCACGGGCACCCCCCTCTCGAAGAGGGAGAGGAACACGTTTCAGAAGTTCTGTCCAAGGGGGGAGCTCTACCTCGACAGGTACTCCATGCTAGATGCCTTAAACGACGGGTTCACGATCCCGCTTTCATACGAGGCAAAGCTGCCGCTATACCTCTTGAAAAGGGAGGAGATCGAGGAGCTCGCCAAGTTCGAGGAGGAAATCGAGCTCCTTAGCCCTCAGGAGAAAAGGGAGCTCAGACGCAGGATCAACCCGATAAAAGCCGCGGTCAAGGATGAGCAGAGGGTGAAGGAGATCGCCAAGAGCGTCGCAGAGCATTTCAAGGAGGTCGTGGAGCCGACGGGTTTAAAGGCCATGATCGTGGCCATAGATAGGGAGGCGTGTGCGCTATACAAGAGGGCGCTCGACGAGCTTCTGCCCTCTCACTACTCGGAGATCGTCATGACGTTCAACCGGAGGGATAAAGGGATCATTAAGGATTATTTCGAGGAGCTATTCCAGAGATTTGGCTCAAGCGATCTCAAAGCAATTCATCGTAAGATCGTCGATGACTTTAAGATGAAGGAGTTCCCGAAGATCCTCATCGTGACGGACATGCTCATAACCGGCTTTGACGCCCCTGTCCTTTGGACCATCTATCTGGACAAGCCTCTGAGGGAACATCGCATCCTGCAAACCATCGCCAGAGCCAACAGGCCGTATCAAAACAAGAAGTTCGGTTTGATCGTCGATTACATCGGCGTGTTGAAGGATCTGGAGAGGGCTTTTGAACAGTTCGAAAGAGGCGATGTCGATGAGATAAGGGTTGTGATAAGGGATCTGGGTGAGGAGAGAAAGCTTTTCGAGGAGGGTTTAGCGGAGGCGTTGAGCATCTTTGAGGGGGTCAAAAGGGACGACACTTATGAAAGCTTGGATAGCGCCTTGAACATCCTCATCGATCAGGAGAAGGCGGAGGGGTTCAAAAGGGCGATGAAAAGGCTCATGAGGTCCTATGAGATGCTCGCCGGCGAGCCTTTCCTCAAGCCTCATCTCCGGGATTACACCTGGCTGACAAAGGTTTATGTGGCCTACCGTAAGAGGTTCGAGAGGGCGGATGTGGATGAGCTTAAGATCGAAGCGCTGTCAAGAAAGACAGCGGCGCTGATCCAACGGGCGATCGATGTCGAGGGGATCGAGGAGAGGTATCCGACCGTCACCATAGATAAGCGATACGTCGAGAGGCTTAGGAAGGCCCCTCCGAAAACCGTGGGAGCGGCGATAGACGTCATAACGAACGTCCAGCGCGAGATCAGGATGCACCAGACCTCCCCCTTCTTCAGAGGTCTGATCCGAGAGGTGGAGGAGGTATATGAGGAGCTGAGGCAAAGAAAGGCGGTCACAGAGGAAGCCATTAAGAGGATCCTCGGCATAGTTCGGAGGATAGCGGAATGGAAGACGGAGAGGGAACAAATAGGTGAAAGAAGGCACTCGATTTACGAATCCATGAAGAGCGTTCTGCCTGATTTGGGGAGAGACGAGGCCCTTTCCTTCGCGGACTCGCTCATCTTCGACCTGCGGGCTAAAGGATTGCTTTTCGAGGGGTGGCAGGAACAGCAAGGGGTTAGGAGGGATGTGAGGAAGGAGATAAGGCTGAGGGTTCTCTCCAAGTTCAGGGATAGAGGCCAGAAGGTCGATGAGTTGGTGGAGAGCGTTTTTAAGGCCTTGGAGGAGATAACATGAGCGAGGTCGTGATCTTCGGCAAGCCCTTCAAGATCATCCTACGGGAGTCGAGAGAGCCCTCTGTAGAGGTCAGAGGCGACAAGGTTTTCGTGAGCGGAAGTCGAGAGATCATTCCCTCTTTATTTGCGGAATTCCTGGAGGAAAAGCTTTACGAGCGGCTGTTTGATATCTACGATGAGATAAAATCGGATGGGAGGGTTGAGATCCTAGGGGAGCTGGATTTCGAGGTCGTAGAGCGGATCGACGGGAGAGGGAACAGGATAGCGAAGTTGAAAGGGAACAAAATCCTTGTGAAAAGGAGCGCTATAGCCCTGCCTGAAGAGGCGTTGAGATACATCGTCGCCCATGAAATCGCTCATCTTCTCGTTAAAAGACACACAGCGAGGTTCTGGGATATCGTGAGGTTGATTTATCCAGATTTTGAGAAGGGCAAGAGATCGTTGGAGGATAGCGCTCAAGCAGAAACTCTCATAAAGGGCCTCAAAGGGGCCTTTGAACCCTAGGAAGCTCGCCCCTCCCCCTCGATCTCCCTCATGATGCTTTCGAGGTTAAACCTCTCCCCCCCGTTGAAAATCAACCACCTCCGCTTCTCCTCCTCGCTTTTCGGCAAGCTCCTCTCTATCTCCCTCCTCAGATCCTCCAGCTCCTCGGGGGTGTAGGGCCTGGCCATCCCCGCCTTCACCAGCACATCCCTCGCTTTCAGGGCTTTTTCGAGTTTCTCCTGTATGATCCT
>QNBQ01000296.1 GCA_003645735.1 Candidatus Poribacteria bacterium | reverse complement strand
GAGGGCACGGTCATAGAGCCGTTGCCCAACACGATGTTCAGAGTTGAGCTCGACAACGGCCACCAGATCCTGGCCTACGTCTCCGGCAAGATGCGGACCCATTACATCCGCATCCTGCCGGGGGACAGGGTGGTCGTCGAGCTTTCCCCTTACGATCTCACCAGAGGGAGGATAGTTTACAGGAAATAAGCCGCCGGGGTTGGAAGCCCAAAATGAATATCCCGGCTTCCAACCCTCAACGGGGAGGGATCATCGCATGAAGGTCAGATCGTCAGTCAAGAAGATCTGCGACAAATGCAGGATAATAAAGCGGCATGGCGTTGTGAGGGTCATCTGCGAAAACCCTAAACACAAACAGAGGCAGGGGTGATGTGATATGGCGAGGATAGCCGGCGTCGAGATTCCCAGCGATAAACAGATATGGATCGCTTTGACCTACATCTACGGCATAGGCAAGACATCATCGCTTAAGATCCTCAGGGCCACCAACGTCAACCCATACAAGAAGGTTAATGAGCTGACGAGCGAGGAGATAAGCAGTATACAGGAGGAGATAAGCCGCAATTACAAGGTGGAGGGCGAGCTGAGGAGGGAAATCCAGCAGAACATCCAGAGGCTGATAAGCATCGGCTGCTACCGCGGCATAAGGCACAGGCTTGGGCTGCCCGTCAGGGGCCAGAGGACCAGGACCAACGCCAGGACTCGTAAGGGGCCGAGGAAGACGGTCGCCACCGGCAGGAGGTCCAGAGGCGCCAGAGGCCATTAATGTTTGAGCGAAAGGAGGGGTTGAGGTGAGAAGGGGCAGGAGGACGACGGTCAAGCGGAGCGAGAGGAAGAACGTCCCGTTCGGCATAGCCCACATCCAGGCCACCTTTAACAACACAATCGTCACGATCACCGATCCGCAGGGCAACACGATCTGCTGGGCCAGCGGCGGGACGGTGGGGTTCACCGGCACCCGTAAGGGCACGCCTTACGCCGCTCAGCAGGCGGCCGAGGCCGCGGCTAAGATGGCGATGGAGCACGGGATGCGCGAGGTGGAGGTCAGGGTCAAAGGGCCCGGAGCGGGACGTGAGGCGGCCATACGCGCGCTCACAGCCGCCGGATTGAAGATAACCGCCATAAGGGACGTCACCCCCATACCCCACAACGGGTGTCGTCCCCCCAAGAAACGGAGGGTTTGATCGCCATGAGCAAGTATATAGGCCCTGTCTGCAAGCTGTGCAGAAGGGAGGGCGTGAAGCTGTTTCTCAAAGGGGAGAAATGTTACACCGATAAGTGTCCTCTCGAAAGGCGCCCTTATCCGCCCGGCCAGCACGGCAGGGTTCCCAAGAAGATGAGCGACTACGCCATCCGGCTCAGGGAAAAGCAGAAGGCCAAGAGGATATACTGGGTGTTGGAGAGGCAGTTCAAGAGGTATTTCGAGATGGCCGAGCGGATGAAGGGGCACACCGGCGAGAACCTGCTCAGGATACTTGAGTCGAGGCTGGACAACATCGTCTACAGGATGGGGTTCGCCGTCTCCAGGAGGGACGCAAGACAGCTCGTCCACCACGGCCACATCCTCGTGAACGGCAAGAGGGTGGACATCCCCTCATACCTGGTCAAGCCGGGCGATGTGATAGAGGTGGCGCCTGAAAGCAAACAGCTCGAGAGGGTTCAGAACGCCGTCGCGCTGGCGCAGCGAAGGGGCGTGCCGGAGTGGCTGGAGGTCGATTTCGATCAGCTCAAAGGCGTGGTCAGATCGCTGCCGACCAGAGATCAGATACCCGAGGATATTCAGGAGAACTTGATCGTCGAGTTCTACTCGAAGTGAGGAGGTGTGAGCTTTGAAGCTGGCGAAGTTTGAGCTGATCAAACCGGATCGCCTCCTCACCGAAGAGGAGACCTACTCCCATTGTTACGGCAAATTCATCGCCGAGCCGCTCGAAAGGGGCTTCGGCATAACGCTGGGCAACGCGATGAGGAGGGTGCTCCTCTCCTCGCTTAAGGGCGCGGCCATAACATCGGTCAAGATCGAGGGGGTGTTGCACGAGTTCTCCACCATCCCCGGCGTGGTGGAGGATGTGACCCAGATCGTGCTCAACCTGAAGCAGATCAGGTTCAGAAGCTACACCGATGAGCCCGTTGTCCTCACCCTGGAGGCGGAAGGCGAGGGGGAGGTGACGGCCGCCGACATAAAGCCGCACAGCCTGGTGGAGGTGGTCAACCCCGACCAGCACATCGCTACCCTCGGCGAGGAGGGGAGGCTGAAGATGGAGATGGAGGTGAGGACCGGCAGGGGATACATACCCTACGACCTGATCAAAGAGCAGGAACCGCCTCCGGGCGTCATACTCATAGACGCGATCTTCTCGCCCGTCAGAAAGGTGAACTTCAGGGTCGAGGAGACCAGGGTCGAGCAGATGACCAACTACGACAGGTTGATACTGGAGGTCTGGACGGACGGCAGCATCACGCCGAGGGAGGCCATCGCCGAGGCGGCCGACATCCTCACCGATTACCTCCGGATGTTCATCGACTTCGAGATCGTTTTCAAAGAGAGAGAGGAGATCCCCCAGGTGCCCTCTGAGGCCGATAAGCTCAAGGAGCTGTTGAACAAATCGATCTCATCCCTGGGATTGCCCTCCAGGATCACCAACATCCTGGCGGGGGAGAAGATCACCACGATAGGGGATCTGGTGACCAAGACTGAGGAGGATCTGCTGGGATACAAGAACCTGGGAACCAAATCGCTGGAGGAGATCAAAAACGCCCTGAACTCAATAGGATTGACGCTCGGCATCAAGATAGATGAGGAGGGCAACGTGATCTTCCCATCCGCCGAGGAGGGTGAAAAGGATGAGGCACAGGAAGGATCACAGGAAGCTGAGCAGGACGTCGAGCCACAGGAGGGCGCTTCTGGCTAACCAGGCGACCCAGCTTTTCAAATACGAGAGGATCAGGACCACAGAGGCGAAATGCAAAGAGCTGAGGAGGGTGGCCGAAAAGCTCATAACGCTCGCCAAGAAAAACACCCTTCACTCCAGGAGGTTGGCGGCCAGGTGGATAAGGGATAAAGAGGTTTTGAGAAAGCTTTTCAACGAGATCGCGCCCAGATACGCCGACAGAAACGGCGGCTACACGAGGATCGTCAAAATAGGCTATAGGCTCAAGGACGCCGCCCCTATGGCATACATAGAGCTCGTTTAAACTGGGGAAGCTCCGCTTCCCCTTCCCTCCAACTCACTCCGAAAAGGGACAGAACCTCCTCAGCTTCAAAAGCTCCGCTGCTCCAGCCCCCGTCACGCCGTAGATGACCACCGGTCTGTCGTATCTCCCGGCCATCTCGAGTATGCCGTCCAACGTGCCGTTGACCGCCGTGCTGCCCGAAACCAGCACGAGATCGCTCTCCCGGAAGACCCTCTCCGTCTCCCTCTCCCCATCCCAGATCTCCACGCCGCTCTTGACGGTTCCGATGTTCTCTGGGTTGAGATCCACAACTTTGACGTTCCCGGGCCCGAAGGCCAGGCTCAGGCTCTCCAACATCCCGGGCTGAAGCCCCACAAGCCCGACCCTCCTGGCGGAAGGGAAGTTACGCCGTATCCATCGCGGCAGCTCCTGAGCACACATGGCCGGCCCCCTGTATCGACAGTGGACCGTCCCCTTGATCTCCCCCAGATGGCGCATGATGGCGTTGGAGGCCGCCACGAAAACAGCCCTCTGGAAGTTCGTCTCAAGCTCGAGCCCGAGCAGATCGGCCACGCTTCCCTCGAAATCGCCCGGCTGATCCGTGAAAGCCTGCCCCCTGCACCCCCTGAAGCTCGCCTCTATCATCACCTCTTTCCCCTTCAGCAAGGGGT
>QNBQ01000295.1 GCA_003645735.1 Candidatus Poribacteria bacterium | reverse complement strand
CGGCGAGGATAAAGAGGCTCGGCATACCCGACCGGTTCATCGAACACGGCGATCTGAAAACCCTCCACAGGATATGCGGGATAGATGAGGAGGGGATATTCAAGGCGTGCAAGGAGATCATGGAGGGGTAGCAGCCCTCAGACCTCCCCCTTCAGTATCCTGACGATGACGCCCGCGAGTTTGATCGGATCGTGCCTTATGACCTTTTTGCGGACGATCGCCCCGTCCACCTTGTCCCTTATCATCTCCCCCCGGATCATGTCCTCCTGGATCACCTTTATCCCCTTCAGCCTGGGGCCGTCGACCTCCTCCCTGTAGAGGATCTGCACCCTCAGGGGATCGGCTATCTTGTGGGCGTTTCGCGACAGCTCCGCTATCCTGAGGGAGATCTCCATCAGCTCCTCAAGCCTGCAGTTGCCGAACTCGCCGTCTATGGCCGAGATGGCCTCCTCGGCCTGGGCCTTTATCCTGTTGAACTGCTCCAGAAGCTCCTCCCTGATGTATTGCTTGATCAGCTCCTCGGGCGCTATGGCGCTGTTGACCAGGACGTAATCGAGCTTCATGGGCGCGTGATCCAGCACCGCCTGGACGTGATCCGAAACGGTATACCCGTCCGTCTCGCCCGGCTCGGCCATCACGTTGCACACGTATATCTTGATCGCCTCCGATCTGCTGAGCGCGTCGCTTATCTCGGGGAGGGCCAGGTTGGGCATGACGCTCGTGTATAGGCTTCCCGGGCCTATGATTATCGCGTCGGCGTTCATGATCGCCTCGACCGCCTCGGGGTGCGCCTTGACCTCCCCTTCCCCGTTCCTCGGCTTCAGGAAGACCCGCTTTATGGGCGACCTATTTGTCCGCTTGGGGATGTAGGACTGGCCCTCGACGATCGTCCCGTCCTCGAGCTGGGCGCAGAGGATCGTGTTGTCGAGGCTGACGGGCAGTATCCTGCCCCTTATGGAGAGGACCCTTGAAGCCACCTCGACGGCCTTCTGGAAGTTGCCGTCGAACATCTGGGTTAAAGCCGTCAGCAGCAGGTTCCCCAGGCTGTGGCCGCCTAAAGGGCCTGACCCCTGAAACCTGAAGCTGAAGAGCTTCGTCAGAAGCTCCGACTCGTCCGCCAGCGCCACCATGCAGTTCCTTATGTCCCCGGGGGGAAGTATGCCGAACTCGTCTATCAGCCTGCCCGAGCTGCCCCCGTCGTCCGCCACCGAGACTATAGCGACCAGCTCGTCCAGATCGATCAGCTCATGATCCGGCATCCCCGAGTTTACATACTCCTTTATCCCCTTAAGCAGCGTAGATAAACCGGTTCCTCCGCCTATGCAGACGACCTTTCGCCCGTTAACCATGGCTCACCTCCTCCCCCGCTTCCCGGGGAGCAATATGTGTGCCATAATCGATCCTGAGCCGGACCTCCCTCGGCTCGCCCACCCCGTGCAGCGAGGAGATCAACCCCCTCACCACGTTGCGGACCACCCGGGCGGCGAACCTGTTCAGCGGCACCCGTTTCCCGTTTACCTCAAGCTCCACCGAGGGAGGCTGTTCACTTTTTCGAACGAAATCGAGGATCAGCTGTGTAATCCCGTTCACATCCTCGGGCGAAAAGCTTCTCACCCCTTCGACTTCCTCTCCGACGGAGGCGATCAACTCCTCGGTCCTGATGCCCTCGATCATCCCTCCGACCAATATCTTCGGCGCCCTCTCCCGCCTGAACCCCTCCGCCAGGACCAGATCCACGCCGCCCATGAACGTTGAAACGATCTCATATAGCGAGCCCGAGCTCGAGGTGAAACAGACAAGCTCCCCGTCGGATGAGACGATCACGACCTCCGCCCCGGCCTCCCTCAGCCTGTAACTGTCCTTCCCCTCGGGGTCGATCCGAAATCCGGCAGGGGCGTGTTTCACGACACCCACCCTCAACCCCCGGGATCTCAGCTCGGGTATCAGCCTTTCGAGCAGGGAGGTTTTACCTGACCCGCTCCCCCCGACTACGCAGATCACGGGAACGGGAAACCTCACAACCAACACCTCACTTGATGTATTTGCCTATGATCAGGTGGAGTTTGCGCCTCGTCTCGTAGGGGATGGCGTCCGCGCGGGTGGCTATCGCCTTCTCCAGGGCCTTCGAACACTCGCAGCCGTCCCTCTCCTCGGGTATCTTGAGGATGGCCTTCCTGACCACCTTCTTGGCCTGTTCGACGTTGGCCAGGAGGTTTGAGAGGATCATCTCCGCCGTCACCTCCTCGTGTTCGGGGTGCCAGCAGTCGTAATCGGTCACGCACGCCAGCGTCGCGTAACAGATCTCCGCCTCCCTGGCCAGCTTCGCCTCGGGGGCGGCGGTCATGCCGATGATGTCGAAGCCCATCTTTCTGTAAAACTCGGACTCCGCCCTGGTGGAGAACTGAGGCCCCTCTATACAGATGTATGTCCCGCCGTCGTGAACCTCGACCCCGCATTCCCTCGCGCTCTCCAGCAGTATACGCCTCAAAACGGGGCAGAACGGGTCGGCCATGGCGACGTGGACCGCTATCCCCTCGCCGAAGAAGGTGTTCTCCCTCTTCCTCGTGTTGTCGAACAGCTGGTCGGGCACGACGAAATCCCTCGGCTTTATCCCCTCCTTCAGGCTTCCGACGGCGCTGACGGAGATGATCCATTCGACCCCCAGGCTTTTTAGAGCGTAGATGTTGGCCCTCACGTTTATCTCGGAGGGGAGGATCCTGTGGCCGGCGCCGTGGCGGGGGAGAAAGGCGACCCTTCTGCCCTCGATCGTCCCCACCACGATCCTATCGCTCGGCCTGCCGAAGGGCGTGTCCAGGTCGACCTCCTTCACATCGGTCAGCCCTTCCATCTGGTAGAACCCACTGCCGCCTATGACGCCTATCTTGACCTCCATCTCGTCCCCTCTCACCAGTGTGATCCTCCGGCGTCCCCCCTTAATCCTCCTCCACGCCGCTCGGAGGAGCAGTTTGATTATAACCCGTGTAAGCTCGAGATTCAACCCGAACCCCCAAGGGCGGGATCAGGCCGCCGAGGGGACGGCCTCGGCCCTCTCCTCGACCTCCTCCATCGTGATCACCTTCCTCGGACAGGCCTCGACGCACGCGCCGCACGCCACGCACTTCTCGTAATCTATCCTGGCGAGGAAGGTCTCCTTGTCGACGTGGATCGCGTCGTGCTGGCAGGCCCTTTCACATCTCCTGCAGGCTATGCATCCGACCGAGCAGACCGCCCTCACCTCCCTGGGCGAAGCTTTCGAGCTGCACCTGACGACCACCTTCGCGTCGGCCGGTATCAGCTCGATTATCCCCCTGGGGCAGGCCCTGACGCATGCGCCGCAGCCGACGCATTTCTCCCTGTCGACGATCGGCAAGCCGTTTTCGCCCATCTTTATGGCGTCGAACCGGCACGCCCTGACGCAATCCCCGAGACCGAGGCACCCGTATTCGCATGCTTTAAAGCCGCCTCCGACGAGGTTGGCCGCCTCACAGGTCATCAGGCCGACGTATTTGAACCGCTCGCCGCACTCCTCCCTGCCGCCGGCGCACATCACCTGGGCGACCTTGGGCTTGACCTCCTTCGCCTCGGTTCCGAGCAGGGCGGCCAACTTTTCGGCCACCTCCCTGCCCCCGGCGACGCATTCCGATGGCTTCTTCCTGCCGGCCAGCAGCTCCCTGGCGAAGGCCCTACACCCGGCGCAGCCGCAGGCGCCGCAATCGGCCCCAGGCAGGATGTTCAGGATCTCCTGAAGCCTCTCGTCCTCGGCGACCGCCAGCCTCCTGGCGATATAAGCCAGGCCGAAGCCGAAAAGCAGGCCCATCCCGCCCAAGACGGCTATGGCCAAAACT
>QNBQ01000294.1 GCA_003645735.1 Candidatus Poribacteria bacterium | reverse complement strand
GGGAAGTATAAAGCGAAGGTCCTGCTGGAGGTTCTGGAGAAGTTCAAGGACAGGCCGAACGCCAAATACATAGACGTGACCGCTATAACGCCCACGCCCCTGGGGGAGGGCAAGACCGTCACCACGATCGGCCTCTCGATGGCGCTGAATCGGATAGGTTACAAGGCGATAACCTGCATCAGGGAACCCTCGATGGGGCCGGTTTTCGGGATCAAGGGGGGAGCCACCGGCGGGGGATACTCACAGGTCGTGCCGATGGAGGACGTCAACCTACACCTCACCGGCGACATCCACGCCGTCAGCATAGCCCACAACCTGCTGGCCGCCTTCATCGACAACCACCTCGCCAAGGGCAATAAGCTCGGGATCGACCCCCACTCGATCACCTGGCCCAGGGTTGTGGACGTAGAGGACAGGGCTTTGAGGCACATAATCATCGGCCTGGGCGGAAAACAGAACGGCATCCCCAGGGAGACCAGGTTCGATATCGCCGTCGCCTCCGAGGTGATGGCCATCCTCGCGTTGGCCACCAGCTTGAAGGATCTGAGGGAGAGGATCGGCAGGATCGTGATCGGCTTCACGTATGACGGGAAGCCGGTTACCGCCGAGGATCTGAAGTGCGCCGGCGCGATGACCGTCCTGTTGAAGGACGCCCTGAAGCCCAACCTCCTCCAGACGCTTGAAGGAACGCCCTGCTTCGTCCACACGGGCCCCTTTGCCAACATCGCCCACGGCAACAGCTCCATCATAGCGGATCTGATAGCGATCAAGCTGGGCGATTACGTCGTGACCGAAAGCGGGTTCGGGGCGGATTGCGGTATGGAGAAGTTCATGAACATAAAGTGCAGATACAGCGGGCTCGTCCCGGACGCCGTGGTGATCGTCTGCACCGTCAGGGCGCTCAAGGTCCACAGCGGCAGGTATAAAGCGGTGCCGGGCAAGCCGCTCGATCCGGGCCTGCTCGAGGAGGACGTGAAAGCGGTCGAGGAGGGGTGCGCCAACCTCGAGAAACAGATAGAGAACGCCAAGCTGTTCGGTGTGCCCGCCGTCGTGGCCATAAACAAGTTCGACACCGATACCGATAAGGAGATCGAGGCGATCAAGGAGAGGGCGCTTGCCGCCGGGGCGGTTGCGGCCGAGGTGAGCGAGGTCTGGGCCAAGGGCGGAGAGGGCGGCATTAAGCTGGCCGAGGCGGTGGTCGAAGCGGCCAACATGCCCAAGCAGTTCAAGTTCCTCTACGAGCTGGACTGGCCGATAGAGAAGAAGATAGAGACGATCGCCACCAAGATCTACGGCGCCGGGTCGGTCGAGTTCCTGCCCGAGGCCCGCAGGAAGATCAGGCTTTACAAGAAGCTGGGCTGGGACAAGCTGCCGATCTGCATGGCCAAGACCCATCTCTCCCTGTCGCACGACCCCAACCTGAAGGGCAGGCCCGAGGGGTTCACGTTGCCCGTGCGGGACATCCACGCCTCAATCGGCGCCGGCTTCCTCTACGCGCTGTGCGGCGATATCAGGACCATGCCCGGCCTGCCGTCACACCCCGCCGGGGAGAAGATAGATATCGACCTGGAGACTGGCAAGATCGTCGGGCTGTTTTGAGGCTCACCTCGGGGGAGGGGATGCTTCCCCTTCCCCTCTCCCACGACCGGAGAGAAATTCGACAGCTTCACATCTCACCCATCCTTCAACGCTTCCGATCGAAGCTTTAACCCATCCGTTCCTCTCATCCTCGACCTCGATCACCTGTCCGGGCTTGAGGGGAACCAGCATGGGCGAGCTCTCAAGCGGGAGGGCTTTGAGAGCTGTCCGCTCGATCACCACGGCCTCCCCCGGCCCGAGAAGGGCGGATAAACCGATCCCCAGGCAGAGCAGGCCGAGAGCTGCTCCTATCCACAGCCACTCCCTCCTTCCGAACCAAATCCAAACCCCCAAGGCCGCGCATGAGAGCCAGTAGCAGGTTATAACCGCGGACCAAATCCATCCCCGCCGGGATCGCCTTCCCTCAAGCCCCCAGGCCGATCTCACATACTCCAACGCCCTCTCGATCCCCTCATCCCCCGGCGCCATCATCCTCGCCCTCTCCAGGTGGAAGATCGCCCTGCCGGGATCGCCGAGCCTTAAATAGACGAGGGCGAGGTTGAAGCGGAGAGCCGGATGATCGATCTCCCTCAGCAACGCCTCATATCTCGCCATCGCCCCCCAATAGTCCCCCATATCATACAGCCTGTTCCCCTCCTCGAAGAGCCGCTCGGGGCCCATCCCCCCCGAGAGAACCGCGAACATCAAGGCCGCCCCCAGCTCACGCCGTCTCCCGGTGAGGCGGAGATGCTTGAGCCGGTCGAATATGATCGAGGGATCTATCGACCTCGAGGGCGAAAACCTCGCCTCCTCCGCCCTCCTGATCGCCTCGACCAGCCCCTCGATCGCCTCCGGGGATAGCACGGCTCCGCCGAGGACCGTCTCCGCCTCCTCAGGGGATGAAGGGGTCCTCCCCGTCAGACGGCCTATGAACCCGTAGAGGGCTTTCAGGACGGCGTCGGGATCCCCTCCGGCAGAGGAAAGCTCCGCCGATAGCCGCCTCGTGGCGATCCCCATCCTGATCCGGTTCGATCTCCTGAGGAGCGATGAGGCGATGAGGAAGAGCAGGGGGAGGGATTGAACCGCTATGAACCACCCTCTGAGGGGAAGCGGCTTCGGATGATCCCCCAGGTCAACCCTCCTCTTTATCTCCGGGAAAGGCGGTGAGGGGGCGGGGATGACCTCCAGCCTGATCGGCTCGCTCCGCTCCTCCTCGATCTCCCCCTCTTCGGGGTCGAAGAACCTGACCCGTATGGGGGGTATTTCGTAGAGGCCCGGCCTTTCCCCCCTCAGCTCGTATACGTAGGTTACTTCCGAACGCAACCCCCTTTCATCGAAGATACACTTGCTTTTGACCTCGGCCCTTGAGAGGCTTAGCCCAGGGGGAGGGTTTAATATCGGCCCCGGGGGGCTGTCGGGGTCGCCGTAGCCGACCACCCTCACCTCAAGCCTCGCCGGCGACCTCAGGGGAAGCTTTTCGGTGGATATCCCCGCCGAGACGACCCATCTCCCCACGCTTATGGAGGGAGGCGGCTCGCGCGAGACGATCCTGACCTCCCGTCCCACCAGCCTTTCGCCGTCGACGATCGCCTCAGGAGGGGGTATCACCAGCTCCCCTGAGATCTCGGGTATAAGGATCACCCTGACCCCATCGAACCTGAGCTCCCGCCCGCCCCGTGTTTCGAAGCCGCTCCTAGGCTCCTCATAATACGCTTTGAACCCATTAAAATCGGGGAGGTTGAATCGGGGAGGGTTGAGCGGGTAGATCTGGTAAAGTAGCCGAACGGTATAAACGATCTGCCCTCCCCGGTAGGTCTCCTGGGGGTGAACCTCCACCTCCAAAACCGCGCCGGGGAGGGCGAGGCATAAAAGGAGGAGGGACGTCATTTCCTTTCAATCTGAACCTTCACCGCCTCATAACCCGCCTTCCTGTAGGCCTCGATCAGCCTCTCCGCCTCCTCCTCGGTCCTATACATCGCGATGACGGCGCCCCCCGACCCCGGAAACTTGGCGGGGAGACCCATCTCCCTGGCGATCTCTATCATCTCCAGGCTCGCCCGGCCCAGGGCCTCATCCCCGTAGAGCCTCCTCCTGATCTCGAAGTTGGCGTTCATCAGCTCGCCCAGCCTCTCGTAATCTCCCCTGTAAAGCGCATCCCTCGCCTCCTCAGCGTATCTCGCCAGCTCCTCCATCGCTCCCACCACCTCCGGATCGCCCTGTTGATACCTGAACTTCACATCCCTATGAACCCTCCCCGACTCGCTCGGCTCCCTGCCGTAAGCCAGC
>QNBQ01000293.1 GCA_003645735.1 Candidatus Poribacteria bacterium | reverse complement strand
CTTGTATCCGTAGACCATGTAGGAGGCCCAAAACGTCCCCTCGTGTATCCCCCTGTAACAGCCCCTCGGTATCCTGACCGCTATGACGATCACCGATCTGGCCCGCGGGAAGATCTGCTTGGGGTCCATTTGGGGCGGGGCGCCCTCGAACCGATCTATCGAGGCTATCCCCACCAGATCGGCCCCCTTCGACCTGGCGAACTCCTTGACCATATCGGCCGTCAGCTCCCTCATCCCTCGCCCCTCCTCTCCCTGAACGGGTGGCGATACCTCTGCCCCATCCTCCCGGTCTCCTCCAGGTGGACGAGACACGCCCGGACGCACGGGGCGGCAATTCTGTCGGGCCTGCCCCGCTCGGGGTCATACCTGTTCCTTATGGCGCCGAACTCACACCTCCTGCACTTATCCCAATCGATCCGGGCCACCTCCATCGTTTTGCCCTCTATCTCGATCCTCGTCATCCCGTAGACGTCCATCGCTTTGTAAGGACAGGCCTCCAGACATTTGAGACACCTGTCGCATATAGGCTCCTTCAGGAGGGGATCCGGTTGAAGGGGGGCGTCGGTGATGATCATGTTGAACCTCTGAAGCGGGCCGAACCGAGGGGTCAGGAAGACGCCCATAAGCCCTATCTCCCCCAGCCCGGCGGCGGCAGCCGCGTAATCGACGTCGACGATCACATCGGGCGCCGGTTTGCCCTCGCCGACGGGCGCTCCTTCCGAGGCGAACTCGCTCGGATAGGGGAAGATCGGCACAGCTTCATACCCGTGATCCTCGATGAACCTGGTCAGGTGGTAGGTCACGTGGGGTATGAAATATTCCTCGAGCGTGGTCAGGCCGAAATCCCTGTAGATCCCCCAGTTCGTCCCCTCCTCTATCCCCCTGAGGCTTCCCCTCAGTATCGCCCTGCCGACCACCACGACCGACCTGGCCTCGGGGAAGATGGAGCGGGGATGGGCGTTTTCGGGCAGGCCGTCGAACCTCTCAATGGACGCAACGCCCACCAGATCGGCCCCCAGCTCCTTCGCCCTTTCCTTGACCGATTCGCTCGTCATCTCCTTCATATCCCACCTCTCCTCAAACCTCGATGTATCTCCTTATGGGCGCGATGCCCCCTAAAAAACCGAGGAGGCCCCCGATCGCTATGAGCGCGGCGATCCTCCACGGCGGCAGGAACTTCACCAGTCCGATATGGGGGGCGTAAAGCTTGAAGATGGCGTAGAAGATCGCCACGCCGACGGAGCTTCCGGTCAGCCCCAAGACGATCCCCTGCATCATCAGCGGCCCCCTGATGAACCAGTTGGTCGCCCCCACCAGCCTCATTATCCTGATCTCCTCCCTCCTGAAATGGGCGGTGAGCATGACGGAGAAGAAGACGATCACGATCGAAGCGAGCCCTAAAACCGATCCCACTCCCCAAAGGGCGGCCCTCACTCTTCTGATCAGAAGCGGGCTTTCCGTCCGCCGCCTGACCTCATCCACCCCTTCGAACCCCTCGATCTTCGCCGCCAGCCTCTCGATCGACTCGGGGTCGAGAGCCTCCTCCCTCAGCGCTATCTCAAACGAGGCGGGAAGCGGGTTGATCCCCTCAAGCCCCTCGAAGATCAGCTCCCATTCCTCCCCGAACGCCTCCTTGCACCTCCTCAGCGCCTCCTCCTTGGAGACATACCTGACCTCCTCGACCCCTTCGAGCTTTTCGATCTGACTCCTGAGCATCTGAGCGGAGGAGGGGTCGAGCGAATCGTCCAGAAAAGCGATCAGGGCCGGCTCCTCCTTCAACCTCTCAAGCTCAGAGCCGATGTAGTCGACGCTCAACATCAAAAGGCTCAATATGACGGCGGAAAGCGTTATCATGAGGAAACATATGAGGTTGACCAGCCCGCCCCTTCTCAAGTTGGAGAGGGTCTCCTCCCACAGATAGCTCACTCGAACACCCTCCCCCTCTCTATCCTGATCACCCTCTTCCTCATCGCCCTGACGAGGGAGTAATCGTGGGTAGCGATGAAGACGGTCGTCCCCCTGTAGTTGAGCGATTCGAACAGCTTCATGATCTCCAGGGAGAGGACGGGGTCGAGGTTTCCCGTCGGCTCGTCGGCCAGCAGTATGAGGGGATCGTTGACGACCGCCCTGGCTATCGCGGCCCTCTGCTGTTCCCCTCCCGACACCTCCTCCGGATAGGCGTCTTTACAGTGGCTCAGCCCCACCAGGTCGAGCACCCGGTTGACCTTCCTCTTTATCTCGGCCCTGTCCGCCCCGGTCACCTTCAAGGCCAGCGCCACGTTCTCGAAGATGGTCTTGCGCGGCAACAGCTTGAAATCCTGAAAGACCACCCCGACGATCCTCCTCAGATATGGTATCTGTGAGTCCTTCAGCCTGGAGAGGTTCTTGCCGGCCACGACGATCTCGCCCGAGGTCGGCTTTATCTCCCTGTAGATCAGCCTCAAGACGGTCGTCTTGCCCGCCCCGCTCGGCCCCACTAAGAAGACGAACTCGCCCTTATCGACGCCAAAAGTAACGTCCCTTAAAACAGGGACGCCCCTCTTGTATTCCATGCTCACGCTGTAGAAGTGGATCATCTCACAAGCTCCGAGATCTTTGCGAAGCGAATCCCCTTCGATCCGACGACCGGGGCCGCTTTGCGTATCGCTCGGATCGTCTCCGGATAGGGATGGCCTATCCCGATGGCATACCCCCTCCTCAGGGCTATCCTCGAAAGCCTATGGATTGCCTTGAGTATCGCCTCCTCATCCCTTGAGTTGTCGATGAAGAGGTCGTTGTGCGCCGTCGGAACTCCCATCTCCCTCGCCAGCTTGTAGCCCACCGATTTGGGGGTTGTGAGGGCGTCGAGGAAAAACAGCCCCCGCCGTTTCAAAACCGATAGAACCGCCCTCATCACCCTTGGATCCTCCGTCGCCTTTGAGCCCATGTGGTTGTCGACGCCGACGGCGCCGGGCACCCTGAGCAGCGCCCTTTCGACCGTTTCGGCTATCTCTTCATCGGTCATCCGACACAGGACGGCCATCTCGCCCGGATCCTCCTCCGGATAGCCGTGAGGCTCCATCGGGAGGTGTAGCATCACGTCGAACCCCTTCGACCGGGCGGTTTCGGCCTCGGCCTTGGAAAACGGCGCGTCGGGCAGAAAGGAGAGGGAGAGGGGGATGCCGAGCGATGTGATCTCCTCGAAGGCGCGCCTGTTGCGGCCCAAATCGTCTATGATCAGCGCCAGCTTCGGGGCATCGCCCAACCATGGCCCGAAGATCAACCCGGCTATGATGAGCGTTGAAAGCCCGATCATCACGCCCTGAAAAGCTCGCCCATCCTCTTGCCCAGGAACCTCCCCGCTGCGATCAGGCTGGCGGTCAGGAGGATCATACCTAAAATCCCCATCGCGCTCGCGATGTAGGGCCCGTCCTCAAGCCTCTGGGCCAGCGTGTAGATCGCCTTGGTTATCGGGTAGAACTCCCTCTGCATGGCGAGTATGAGGCTGTCGCTGACCTCCAGCATGGCGAACGAGAAGGCCAGGATGCCGCCTGCCACCAGGTTGGCCATCACGAGCGGCAGGGTGATCCTGTAAAGCGTCTTGAGGGGCGTGGCGCCTAAGTTAAGCGACGCCTCCTCCAAGGTGATGCTCGTCTGCTGGAACCCGGCGTATGCTGCTCTGATCATGTAGGGCAGTCTCCTGACAGCGTAGCTCACCACGAGCAGGAAGGTGGGGTTGTCCCTGGGATCTATGGCCGTCCCGGCGAAGCTCCCCACATACCCAAAGGCCAGGACGATCCCCGGAAGGGCCAAGGGGAGCATCGCCGTCGCGTCCAATACATCCCTCCCCGGAACCCTCCTCCTCGTCAGGATGTAGGCGATCGCCACCCCCAAAGCTATGTCCAAG
>QNBQ01000292.1 GCA_003645735.1 Candidatus Poribacteria bacterium | reverse complement strand
TGGGGAGAGATAAAATCCGGGCGCTAAAAATCCTCGTTCCTTTTCACCCTGAGAAATCGCTGCCCCGGCTTCAAAGCTTCTCATCGCTTATCCCCGTCAGCCCCTGCTCCCTTATCGCCCTCACCTCATGGCCCACCAGCCGGGCGTCGAGACACTTATCCATTTTGATCCTCATCTCCTGCTCCTAGGGGATCTCCACATACCGCTCTCGGGCCATCTCCGCTGCAAACGCCAGGGCAGCCTGGATATCCTCCCTTGTGAGGGAGGGATAGGCCTTCAGGATCTCCTCGACGCTCGCCCCGGCCGCGAGGTTATCCAGGATAAGCGAGACCCAGATCCTGGTTCCCTTGATACAGGGCCTGCCATGACACACATTCGGATCTATGGAGATGCGCTCGCGCCAGTCCTTCATTCACCCCACCTCCCATAATTCCGACGGGTAACACTAAGTGACAAAGGGGTAAAACATGGCCAGATCAACCGTCACCATCACGGTTTCCCTCCCCCCGGAGATGCTCTCAAAAATAGACATGAAGAAGGAGGGCAGAACCAGAAGCGAGCTTGTGAGGGAGGCGTTGAGGAGATATTTCGAGGAACGGGAGTGGAAGGAGATCATAAGATACGGGATGAGGGTGGCCAGGGAGAGAGGGATAACCGAGGATCAGGTCGAGGAAACCGTCGATGAATACAGGTGGTACCCACACCGATCCCCCAGGATCTGCGAGGGCTTTCCGCCTTCACCCCCTTTTATATCGCCATCTCAGCGAGAGCGAAAGCGCTCGCTCGGGACAGGCGTCGATACAACTCCCACACCGTATGCACGAATAGCTATCAGCCGGGTTTATCCCCTCGTCCCATCCCGCCCCCTGTTTCGGGGAGCGCGTCAGGCAGACCTGGCCGCATATCCCGCATCTGACGCATCTGTCCGCGTCGAGCTCGATTTTAAAGAGGCTCACCTTGTTCAGCCATCCCATCAACCAGACAGGGGGACAGCCCAGCCTGCATCCCGGCCTAGGGGGCAAACCCTGGGGCTTATACGTTTTCAACCCGACAAGCTCCTCAAACGTGCCGATCGGACACAGCCACGAGCAGAAAGCTCGGCCGAAGATCGACGACAACAGGAACATGAAGCCCAGCAGGTAGGGGAGAGCCCCCCAACCGAGGAGGAGGATGAGCGAAGCGATGGCGGGAATTCCTATGATCTGGCAGATCCTCCGATGGACCCTCATTTGAGACGGATCCCCTCTCATCAGGTGACGACGGTGATGCCGAAGAGCTGGCAAAAGGAACGGAGCTGCCTCGCGTGATCCCCATAGATTATCGTCTGGTGCATCCCCTTCACCTGACACGCGTCATCCACCTCGTTGATGATCAACTCCACGTTCGTCCGGCATCCCCCTGCCGGGGGAGTCTCGTAACATCTCACCACCTTTCCGGAGTATATGATCATCTGTGGGGGTTTCCCCGGCAGATAATGAGCCATCGTCACCTCCTGCCCCTCGCTCCAGAGCACCTGGGGCGAGACGCCCGTCCCGGTTTCGGCGTGGTTCCTCAGGATATACGGCTCCGGGGGTTCGCCCAGTCCCCTCAGCCTCGTCGGGCAGGTGCAATGGGCGCCGAAATAATGGTTTTTCTCCGTCTCACAGGATGCGTTCTGTTGAAAGCCGGGCTTATCGAAAAGCTCCAGGAGCAGCATCTGGGTCAAGGTGGCGTTGAGATCGGACTGGCACCCCATAGCTATCCCCTCGTCCCTCAAGCTCATATAGGCCATACAGGGGACAGGCTTCTCCGGGCCGATCGCCCTCAGGCAGTCCATCATGAATGCGTCCGCCCCCTCGGACTCGATGATCCGCTTGCATACGAGGTATGTTTTGGCGGCATCTATGATATCCGACTCAGAGGGCTCCACCACCTTCAACGCGTTTCTCACATAGGCGTCCGCTATCTCGCGGACCTCGTCGGTCACCCCCATCCGCTTGAACTCCTCGGTGTATCTCTTGATCGGGACGGTTCGAACCAGCGTTCCGAAGATATCATCAACCCTCCTCTCCCCGGTCTCCGTCCCGGCCACGTTCACTATTAGGCTCTCCCTCATCCGCCTCGCTGTCCTGATCATCCTCATCCCGTACTCCAAGGCGCCGAAGTTGTCCAGGGAGTTTATCAGGTAGACCCCCGGTTTGCGATAGAGTTGGTTGATCTGGGGGTTGAGCAGAACACCTAAGGGGACCATTACGACCGTCGGTATGCTTATCTCCTCGACTATACGGCCGACGAATTCCCACATCCCCTTCTGAAATGGGATCAGGAGCAGCCCGTCAGGTCTCTCAGCTTCGACCTCTTTGACGAACCTCTCGATAGCCTCGGGCTCGTGGAGCGGTCTCTCATCGACGGAGATCTCCATCCCCAACCTTTTGGAAATCCCCTCGATGTGTTTCATATACTCCTTTTGACGTCCCTCGGGGTCGAACCCAACCCCCGGCCAGCTATAATATCCCCTCTTTTTGAGGGATTCCGTCGGGGGGTAGAGGAAGGCCCCTCTCACCGTCGCTCGCGTTTTCATCATCCGTCGCCCTCCCGGCGTCTACACGCCCTCATAGCATACGTCAAACCCGATGAGCCTCGCGAGGTGCTCGAAATCCCTTGCGTAATCGCCGTAGACCACAACCCTGTGCCAGCTGTGTTGCCAGTTTTCAAGCAGCCTCTGAGCGTCCGGCACCCTCACGGCCATCTTCGACCTGCACCCCCTGTCGGAGACGAAGGCGCCCAGGCTCTCGCCGCGAAGGAGTAGGATCCTCCTCTCATCCGGGATGAGCTTGACGACCGTCACGGGGATTCCGGGCCTGAACCTGACCTGGAGAGCCGCGCCCTTATCGTCCTCGGCGTGGGACCTGATGATGTATGGCTCGGGCTCCTCATCCAGGCCGGCCATCCTAGTCGCCGAGACGCAGTGGGCGTATATGGCCAGATCCCTGCTGGAGTCCATATCCGGCTCGCTTAAGAAGGAAGGTTTTCCAGTGATGAGCTTCACCACGAACTTCGTGAGAAGCGAGGCTATATCGTTCTCACACGCGGAGATGAGCCCCGGCTCGTCGTCTATCTGGGCGAATCCGAGGCAGGGGTAAGCCGGCAGCTTCCCGGCGTAGAAGAGGCCGAGACAGTCGACGGCTATCCCGACGGCTCCCCTCTCCTCCATCAGCTCCTTCATGGCTAGGTAGAGCTTGGCCGACTTGAGGATCTCCTCCTCTGAAGGCTCCACGACAGCATCCGCGCCCTCCATCCACCGCCTCGCTATGCCCCTCGCCTCCTCCTCATCCGCCTTCTCATAGGAGCGATTGAGCTCATCAACGGGAACCCTTTCGACCGCGGCGCCCATGATCTCCCTATCTGCTCCCGGCCCGCCCCCTATCGAGAGGAACTTCGCACGCCTGAGCGAGGAGATGACGTGCAGCAGCCTGAACTTCCGATCTATCTCGTCCCAATCGGTCGTCGAGATGATGACCGCCCTTGCTCCCTCGCGCCTGATCCTCTGGGAATGGGCGATCATGCCCGCCCCCCCGAACAGGAGCGGATCGTTTATGATGAGCGTCGGGAGATCGGCCTTCAGGATCGGGTTCAGCCCCCACGATGAGCCGAGGTTGAAGACCGCAATACCATCCTCCCCGAGGCTTATCCTCCCCGCGATCTCGCTCATCTTATCCGAGCTTGTGACCACATCGCCGCCGATGAACTCGATCTCGGGCAGCCTCCTCCGGAGGATCTCCCTCAGCTGTTCGGCCCTCCTGTGCGGATCGAAGTGGATGGAGGGCCATTTCGGAGCGCCCTTTGGCTGTGAGATGAATATAAGCCTCACCCTCGTCCTCTCCGTTCCCATCTTCCCCCTCCTTTC
>QNBQ01000291.1 GCA_003645735.1 Candidatus Poribacteria bacterium | reverse complement strand
CGCTGGCAGGATACTGGTCTTCGATGATTCCTACGTCTACGGATACGGCCGAGATCCGCAGTATCTGTGTAACTGCTCCGTCTTCGAGTATAGGTTGTTCTGCGCAGATAAAAAGTTCGATCCAACCGCCATCCCGCGCCTCAAAAAGGCGTTAAGGGTTACAGTGGATTGGCGCAAGCTCGACGCACTTCCCGAGGAGGAGCTGACGATCGTTAATTACAAATGGAAGATCGAGCACCCGCCCCTGCTCGTCCGGGCGATGGCGTTGGCCGGCGACAGGCTATATGTGGCCGGGCCGCCCGACCTGGTCGATGAGAGGGAGGCGTGGGGGCGATCGACCGATCCGGAGATAAGGGAGAAGCTGAAGGCCCAAAGCGAGGCGCTCAAGGGAGCCTACGGCGGTCTGCTATGGGTTGTGTCCGCCCGAACCGGGGAGAAGCTGAGCGAGCTGAAGCTGGACGTCGTCCCCGTGTTTGACGGCCTGATAGCCGCGCACGGCCGGCTATACCTTTCAACCCTGAGCGGGGAGGTTCTGTGCCTCGGGGATTGAACCCCGGGGGGAGAGGCCGTCCACCCCCAACTTGACACCATCAGCGGATTAGTGATATGCTAAGTCTTGCACGGCAGGGAGGGGAAGATGGGAGGAGGTTCCAGGCCGAACATACTGATCGTCATAACCCACGACTCGGGGAGACATCTGAGCCCTTACGGCAGAAAGGTCAAAACCCCCAACATGGAGAGGCTGGCCGGCGAGGGGATACTCTTCACCAACTTCTTCTGCACGGCGCCCCAGTGCAGCCCCAGCAGGGCCAGCCTGCTGACGGGCAAATACCCACACTCGCACGGCCTCATAGGGCTGACCCACAGGGGGTTCAGGCTGAACCCGGACGAGAAAACCCTGCCCATGATCCTGAACGAGGCGGGCTACAAAACACACCTCTTCGGCTTCCAACACGAGGCCCCCGACCCCAAGGAGCTGGGGTATCAAAACATCGTCAGGGGGAAGAACAACTCATGCCTGAACATCACCCCGCTCGTGGTCGAGTTCCTCGAAAACAAGCCCGAGGAGCCGTTCTTCGTCATGGTGGGCTTCAGCGAGACGCACAGGCCGTTTCCCGAATACGAGGGATCGCTGGAGGAGATCGAGCCGCTTCCTTATCTCCCCGATCTGCCGGAGGTGAGGAAGGACGTGGGCGGCCTGAACATCCTGGTCGAGAGGGTGGATGAAAGCGTCGGGAGGATACTGGAGGCGCTCGACAAAACCGGCCTCGGCTCCAACACCCTCTTCATCTACACGACCGACCACGGCATCGCCTTCCCCGGCGCCAAAGCGACGCTGCTGGACCCCGGGATAGAGATCGCCTTGATCATGAGGTGGCCCGATGGATTCGATGGCGGCAGGAGGATAGACGCGATGCTGATCAACGCCGATCTGCTGCCGACGATCCTCGACCTGCTCGGGATCGATCCGCCCGAAGGGGTTCAGGGGAGAAGCTTCCTGCCGGTAATTGAAGGGGAGGTCTCGGAGATACACGAGGAGATCTTCCCGGAGCTGACATATCACGCTGCGTATGACCCGATGAGGTCGGTCAGGACGAGGAGGTTCAAATACATAAAGTCGTTCGAGGAGAGGCCGTTTTGGTTCCCGCCCAACGTCGACAACGGCTACTCCAAGGAGGTCGCTCGAAGGCTGGGCTACTTCGACAGGCCGAGGCCTAAGGAGATGCTGTTCGACTTGGAAAACGACCCGCTTGAGAGGAACAACCTGGCGGATGACCCCGAATACAGGTCCGTTCTGGAGGAGATGAGGGCGAAGCTGGAGGGGTGGATGAGGGAGACGGACGATCCGCTGCTGGAGGGATATGTTCCGCCTCATCCGGGGGCATATGTGACGCCGCCCGACTCATACAACCCCTGAGGCGCGGAGGTTAAGGGGATGGTTCTGACCGTAAGGGGAGGGGCGACCGAGCTTGAGCTTGAGGTGGAGGAGGGGAGGCTGAGGCTGACGGGGTTCAGGAACCTCGAAAGCGGCGCCGAATACCTCCGCCCGCCCCGCCACCCCTGGAAGGGCAGGGTCGGCAACCCCTTCATGATCAGGGTGATCCGCGGGAAGGCGTTCGGGACGTATTTGGCCCAGCTCGACTTCAAGGTGACCGGATCGCTCTCCACCCCCGAGGGCGGCGCCCAGGTGGAGATGATAGGGGAGAGGGTTCCGGTGAGGGCCGAGCTGGAGGTCGATCCGACGCCGGTCGGCGTTCAGCTGACGGCCACGATCTGGAACCTCTCCGACGAACCGCTGGACATGGAGGTTTACCTGCCGATGTTCGTGGGGGCGGTGGTCTCCTCGACCGAGGAGGACAGGGTTCACCTGCCCCTTATCGCCGGCTCGACGCTTCCCATCTCCCGACCCTTCAGACACGCCTACATCGGCCAGCTCGCCGCGCCCTTCCTCATACAGGAGGGTCAGAACGAGGGGTTCTTCATCCTGGACGAGAACAAGAACGACCTGCTCGACGGGGGGAAGATAGCCGAGAGGCTGGAGGCGGGCGAGAACCCGTTCATCATGCGATCGTTCGCCTCCTCGGACCGGTTCGCCGGGGGTGGCGAGGCGCATATAGGACACTTCGTCGCGGAGATCCACTCGGTGAGGCTGAACCCCGGACAGCGAGCGACCCTCGGCCCGGTCTTGATCGCCGCCTTCAGGGGGTCGAGGTGGAGGGCGTTGGGGACGATAAGGGAGAGGAGGTCATCCCTGCCCTTCCGCGACCCGCCCGATTGGCTCAGAAAAACGTTCGTCATAGGCGAACACGGTGCGAGGGAAGGGTCGTTCGGGGAGGATCTCCGAAGGGGGTTGGAGCTTAACAGATCCGCATCGGCCGACTCGTTCCACTACTACGGATACTGGGCGGGGGATGGGAAGACCGGCTTCAAGCCATACGTCAGCAGGGGGAACTACCTGATCGCCAGGCCGGAGATGGGCGGCGAGGAGGAGCTTAAGGAGGCGGTGAGGAAGGTGCACGAGCTGGGCGGCAGGGTGCTGTTTTACGTGGAGGGGATGATCGTGTGGAGGGAATCGGAGATAGGGGAGCGGGCGCGGGAGTGGGCGATCATGAACCCGGACGGGAGCTATCTGGAGGTCTATTTCAACTTCTGGCACATGTGCCCGGCGTGTAAGGGGTGGCAGGAGTGGCTGGCCGAGACGTGCGCCGAGCTGGTCAGGAGATATGACGCGGACGGCATCTTCATCGATTCCATATGCGCCACGAATTACCATCCCTGCTACAACCCGTCCCACGATCACCCCTCCCCCTACGTGTGGAACTGGGGCGTCAGGGAGCTGTTGAGGAGGGTCAGGGAGGCTTTGGACGGGGTGAAGCCCGAGGCCGTGATATTGTGCGAGGGGTGCGCCGATCTGGCCAGGGAGTTCGCCGACGGTTTCCTGTCCCACGGGCATGTCTGGAGCGGGTTCACCCTGCAGGAGCCGATAACCAGGGCGGTCTATCCGCTCATAAACGATTACGAGAGCTGGGGCGAGGGGGATGAGCCGGAGAGGCTGCTGCTTTGGAACTTCGCCACAGGCCACCGCATCTACTCACACGCCGCCGGCAGGGAGAGGGTCGCCCCCGTGGTCGAAAGGGTCAGGAGAGCCTTCGAAGCCGTGCCGGAGCTGGGGGAGGCGGTCGTCATAGGCCCCATGAGCGTCAGCCCCGAAAACGTCATATGCTACCGGCTGATGGGCAGGAAGCTGATGCTCGCCATCGCAAACCTGAACCCCAGGGAGGCGACCGTCTCCATCCCCCTGCCCAAGGGGGCCAAATCGATAAGGGAAGCGGTCGGCGGTGAGGAGCTGGTCGTCAACGGCGACAGGATATCGATCTCGCTCGAAGGG
>QNBQ01000290.1 GCA_003645735.1 Candidatus Poribacteria bacterium | reverse complement strand
GGGTATTCGCTTGAGGAAGCATACGCGTTCTGGAGGAGCACCTTCGCCCACAACACGATCATGGTGGATGAAGGGAACCAGGCCCCGGTTAAAAGCGCATCGCTCGAATGGCGCCCTGACGCCGATCCACCATACGCCAAGGGGATCATCCGCGATGCGTATCCGGGAATTAGGCTCGAGCGGGCGATCCTCTTCGACCCGCCATACGTGGTGATCGCGGATCGATGTGAATCCGAGGGGGAGCGCCGATGCGGATGGGTCTTCCACGCCTACGGGAGCATGGACGCAAGGGTCACCGAACCGACCGACCCGTTCGACATCCCGCCGCTGCCGACGGAGGGGGTTTTCACCTTTTTCAAAGCCCGTAGGAGGCTCTGGGCTTCGGGTCAACTGGAGGTCAACTGGCGGGTCTCCGAGCGGATCTGGCTGAGGTTGCTCGCCCTATCCGACGGGCCCTATGAGGCGACGGTCGGGCGGACGCCCGGCAACCCCCTTCCAGACGATAGGGGGACGGTCGTCCTGAGGGCCGTGGGCAGGAGGCGGAGATTTTTCGCGGCTTTCGAGCTGAACAAGGGGATTCCCAAGCTGAGGCGGATCTCCCTTGAGGACGGGGGGAGGATACGGATTGAGACCGCCGACGGCCCGAGGGTCTACGCCCTCCCCATCGGCTGAGCTTGGTGGTATAATTCCCCGGGGGGAGAAAGGGATGGACAGGAGGACGTTCCTCAAGGAGGTGATGATGGGGGTGGCGGGATTGGCGATCTCGAGGGCGCTCGGCGCCGTCAAAAGGCCGATCGAAAAGCCGAACATCATCTTCATCCTCACGGACGACCTGGGCTACGCCGATCTGGGGTGTTACGGGCAGAAGCTGATAAAGACGCCCAACATAGACAGGATGGCCGCTGAGGGGATCCGCTTCACCCAGTGTTACACCGGCAGCCCGATATGCGCCCCGTCCCGTTGCGCCCTCATGACCGGCAAACACACGGGCCACACCACCGTCAGGGACAACTTCGCCTGGGTCGGCGGCGTGCTGATTACCGACAACGGGCCGCCCCAGAAGCGCGTTCCGCTCAAGCCCGAGGACATCACCGTCGCGGAGGTGCTCAAGAGGGCCGGATACGCCACGGGCATAACCGGCAAATGGGGGCTGGGCGAGCCGGGGACGGAGGGCGTCCCGAACAAGAAGGGGTTCGACGAATGGTTCGGCTATCTCAACCAGAGGAGGGCGCACAACCATTACCCGCCCTTCCTATGGCGCAACGAGGAGAAGGTGATCCTGGACGGCAAACATTACTCACATGACCTCTTCACGGAGTTCGCACTTGACTTCATCAGGAGGCATAAGGATGAGCCGTTCTTCCTCTACCTCGCCTACACCCTTCCCCACCCGAGGTATGAGATACCCGATCTCGGCCCATACGCGGATGAGCCGTGGCCGGAGGAGGCGAGGATCTACGCCGCCATGGTGGGCAGGTTGGACAGGGACGTCGGGAGGCTGCTAGATCTGCTTGAGGAGCTGGGGATCGACGAGCGGACGATCGTCTTCTTCTGCTCGGACAACGGCCCCGGCAGGAGATGGGAGGGGCTGTTCGAAAGCGCCGACGGGCTGCGCGGGCTGAAGGGGACGGTTTATGAGGGGGGGATACGCACGCCGATGATCGTCCGGTGGCCCGGGGTCGTCCCGACGGGGGTTGTGAGCGACGCGGTCTGGTATTTCCCGGACTTCCTCCCCACGGCGGCGGAGCTCGCCGGGGTCGAGCCGCCGCCCGATATCGACGGGGTGAGCGTCCTGCCGACGCTCCTGGGAAAGAGACAGCCCGAGCTGGAGGATCGGTTCCTCTACTGGGAGTTCCCCGGGAAGGGGTATCAACAGGCGGCGAGGAGGGGGAGGTGGAAGGCCGTCAGGCCGAAGTGGGACGCTCCCCTGGAGCTATACGATCTGTCGACGGACCCGGCTGAACAGCGCAACCTGGCGGATGAACACCCGGAGCTGGTTGAGATGTTCGACGAGTATATGAGGGCCGCCCACGTGGATTCGGAGCATTGGCCCATATCGTCGAGGTGAGGGGGTATGGGACGGGTTGAAAGGGCGATGGCGAGGATCTGTTTGAGATGTCCCCTTTGCGTTTCGGCCAGGAGGGGGAGGGGATGGGCGCTCTGGCTCGTCAAGCACGTGGAGAGCAAGTTATGCCCGTTCTGCAGGGCTTATGAGAGGGTTTACGGGCGGAAGGCTTACGAGCCGGCCGAGCTCAGCGGACGGTTATCAGATCCTTGAGCGCCTGAAATTTCTTTTCGCCGATCCCCTTGACGGCCTTTATCTCCTCGATCGACCTGAACCCGCCCCGGCTTCGTCTGTATTCGATTATCCGCTCGGCGAGCTTCGGGCCAATTCCGGGAAGGCTTTCAAGCTCCTCCTTCGAAGCGGTGTTGAGATTTACCTTCCCTGTTGGGCTGGGTTTTGAGAGGGTTTTCAGCGGGATATGTCCCGGTTTCGCTCGTCTTGATCTCGAGGGAATAAACACCCTTTGACCGTCCCTGAGGATCATCGCCAGGTTCACCGCCTCCAGATCGGCCTCTTCGGTAGGCCCCCCCGCCTTTCGCAGCAGCTCGAAGAGCCTCGTCCCCTCCTCGACTTCGTAAACGTCCGGCTTTCTCACGCAGCCGGTCAGGTGAACGGTTATCGACCTGCGCTGGCCGGCCACGCAGTCGGGCGGCCCCAGGAAGATAGAGGGCTTGTGGGCCTTAAGCCCGATGAGGGCGATCCCCAGAACCAGAGCCGATCCGATGAGTATCAACGCCCTCCGCTCCCGATCCGTCAGGAGCATCGGACGCCTCCCCGCTTACAGCAGGGTGGGCGAGAGCATCGGCTCGGCTTCCTTTAGGGGCGGATAGCGCCTCATGGCGCTAGCCCTTATCGTCACCCTCCTGCCGAATATAAGCCCCGTCAATATCGGTTTGTAGGTGTAGGTGACCTCGACGATGGCGTATTTCGGGATTATCCCCCCTGGGGTCTGATGGGCGGCGATCATCACCGTCACATCCTCCTCCCCCAACCCTATCCCGTCGGCGGCCCTCCTGACCTCCTCCTCTACTTCGGACGGATCGATCACAAACCCCTCGACGGCGAACCTCGCCCCTTTGGCGACGGCGTGCGAGATCGCCAGCTTTGCGATGAAATACCAGCCGATCTCGCCTATGCTCAACATGATGAGGATCAGGGTGGGAAGGATGAGAGCGAACTCCAGAGGGGACTGTCCGCCCTCACCTCTCGACATGGTCGCACCCCTCGTTGGGGCAGGCGAGATACCTCCTCCCCCTCTGTCCCCTCTTCTCAACTAGGAACGGGAAGCCGCACTTCGGGCAGGGTTTATCGACGGGTTTGTCCCACACGACATAGTCACAATCCGGGTAGTTCTCGCAGCCGTAGAACGTCTTGCCCTTTTTACTTCTCCTTTCCACCAGCTCGCCGCCGCATTTGGGGCATTTCACCCCTATCCCCAGGGGTCTGGTGAACTTGCACTCCGGATAGGCCGAGCAGGCGAGGAACCTTCCGTATCTCCCCCACCTTATCACCATCTTCCTGCCGCAAAGCTTGCACACCTCGTCCGTCTCCTCGACCATCTCCTTCTTGGCCTCCGACATCGCCCTGGGGGCGGCCTCCAGATACCTCCTGAAGTTGGCGTAGAACTCCTTGAGCACGTCGATCCAGTTCGCCCTGCCCTCCTCTATCTCGTCCAGCTTGCTCTCCATGTTGGCCGTGAACTTGACGTCCATTATCTCCGGGAAGCTCTTTATCAGCAGCTTGTTCACCAGCTTTCCCAGCTCAGTCGGCACGAGCCTCCCCTTCTCCTTGACCACATATCCCCGCTCGAAAAGCGTGGAGATGAT
>QNBQ01000289.1 GCA_003645735.1 Candidatus Poribacteria bacterium | reverse complement strand
TTTCGGTTGCGAAGATCCCACGTGGAGGCGCCCCTCAGCCTCCTTATGAGCGCGCCGTTCAGATCGTAGATCTCGACGTCCAGATCCCTCCGGCTGAAGCGGATCTCCCCGCCCCTCGGGGCGGGATTGGGCGCGGCGTAGAGCTTAGATAGGCTGAACCCCCCGTATTCGAACTCATCGCCTATCATCCAGGCGTATTCGGCGTTCCGAACCGAGAACCTGTATATCCCAGGTCGCGGAGGGGATTCGAACCTTATCCTCCCGCCCCATCTCCTCTCCCCCTCGCTCCTCATCCTCACCTCGAACAGCTCGCCGGCGGGGGGATGGCATATCAGAACGGGCGTCTCCCATATGGTGAGGTTCGATGTCAGCGTCAGGCGCCAAAACGTCGGGGAGAGAACCTCGACCGAAAGCCACAGGATCGGCTTCGAGGGGAGGTTCGGGGCGACCCACCTCTCAGAGATGGAAGGCTCCCCCATTATCCCGTTGGGGCTTATCGGCACGACGGCATACCAGTATCTGAGCGACTCGATCGAGAAGTAGGGGGATTCGACGTCGACGTCTGTAAAGACCGTCCTATCGATGAAGCTCGTCCGGGAGGCGTCCACGACGCCGACCAGCTCGACGCTGTCGTCGACGATCCCGTCGCCATCCCCATCGAATCCCCTCAGCGCCTGTGAAGGGGGGAAGCCCTCCCCCATATCATCGCGCTTCCGGACGACCGCCGCCTTTTCCATCCCCCCCGGATCGAGAACCTCCCAGGAGATCTCGACCGATCCGTCGACCCTGGGGGAGACGATGGGCTTCGAAAGTTTGGCGGGAGGAGGCGGGCCGACGTGGATCGAGACGTATGAGCCGGGATACTCGACCTCCGGGTTGAGGTTGACGAGCACGAGCGTCACGCGGCTCACCCGGTCGCCGAACCCCTCTATCTCGACCTGTCCCTGCTGTGAACGAGGCATAAGGAGCAGATCCATCTCCCCGGCGCTCCCATCCGGCCTGTGAGGTATCAGCTTGACGCCCCATCCGTAAAGCCCCTCTACGAGATGGCTTCTCAGCTCGCGCGGGTTGAGCAGATCGGAGGCGTCGACCCTTATACAAAGCCTCTCCGTCCTGCCATCGGGCAGCAGCTCTATGTATCTGGACCCCATGTGCTCCGGCATCATCCCCTCGGGCAGGTATATGCGCGCCGGGTATCTCCGTATCACGTCCTGGGGATGGATCGCTACGGGCGGGAACCTCCTCCCAAACCGGTAATGGTTTCCGTCGTCCCTTTCGCCCGTGAAATAGTTCCAGACGGCGAACTCCTTGAAAAGGGAGGCGAAGTTCACCCCCATCGGCTCCAGCGCCTCCGAGAAGTTGCCCATCCCCCTGTAGGTGCCCCAGGTTGTGTTCTCGAAGATCCGCTTTATCGCCTCATAGCCGAGCCTCTCCGAGAGGAAGATCGCCCAGATCACATCCCCGTATTCGTGCCAGCCGTCGAACCTCTCGATCGACCAGTCCGGGTGGAGGAACCAGTAGCGGAGCTGATCGGCGTAGTAGTTGTATCCGTCCGTCTCGCCCGGCTCGTCCGGGTCGGGCAGGTCGTCCCCATCATCAACCCTTCCCCCGTCGTAGACGAGCGATTCGACCCATGTGGAGCAGGCCTCCATGAACCACCTGGGCATGGAGATGTTGTAGGCGAACTGGACGCCGTGGAAGAACTCGTGCGCGGAGGTGGTCTGGAGGTATCTTATCCCCTCCGATTTGCCGAAGTAGTCGTAGATGCCGGAGTTTATGGCGAAGAAGGGTATGGCGGTCGCCGCCGCCGATATCACCCTGCCGAACCAGTCGGGCGCGGTAAACCCCAGCCAGTTCCCCCGGAAGAGGTAGACGTCGTATCTGGCGTCACCACCGTTGTCGGCCAGGAAGAGGTCGTCCAGCGGCGGCTTGAAGCCGGCCAGGTCGATCAGGATGTGATACGCCCTCTCGAACGCCTCGGCGCAGATCTCGACGTAATCGGGGACGCCGTTCTTCGGCGACAGGTCATCGGGCGGGACGGCGTCGGGCCCGGTTAGGGTGTAGTGGAACTTGAAGTGGGGGGTGGTGTAGGTCAGGGGAAGCGGGCCGGCCCCCCAGTAGCTCCCTTTTGAGCCCGGCCTCCTGAAAGCGCCCTCAAATCGCGCCCTCAACGGCAGCGGAAGCTCATCCCACCTCTGATAGATCGTCAGCAGGTCGGAGGAGAGACACCTGAGAAGCTCCCCCCTCCCCTCAAGCGCCCTGCTCAGCCTGTCGATCGCCATCCCCAGGCTCTCATCGGGGCGGGAGGGGGAGGCGAGCGTCAGGATCAGGATCAGCGGCGCGATCGCTCGGATCAGTCGTAGGTTATCTTGTCGTCGGGGATGTAGGGGCATTTGATGAAGACCACCTTGACCGGTTTGTCCGAGTCGTTGTGTATGTCGTGTTTTTCGCCCGGCTCGATCCTGAAGGCGTCCCCCGCCTTGGCCTGGTAGGGCACGTCGTTCACGATCATCTTCGCCTCGCCCTCGATGAAGTAGAAGGTCTCCTCCACCTCCCTGTGGCCGTGGGCGCCCATCTTCTCGCCGGGCAGCAGCAACAGGACGCCCCAGTCTATCCTGGGGCCTCTGAACAGGTATTTGACGCCTGATTTGCCCCACCGGTATTCCTTTTCGTTCTCGTTGACCCTCTCCACGGTTTTTTCACCTCCCCTTTTAAGAATTCAAAGCGCTTCGAGCAGGATGTTCAGCAGATCCTCCTCGCTCGCGGGCCTGGGGTTGTTGCTCAGGCTCCTCCCCCCGGCGTCCCGGACGACCTTCTCCAGATCCTCCTTTCTCACGCCGAAATGCGAAAGCCCCTTCGGGATGTTCAGCGTCTCCAACAGCTCCTCCACCTTCTCGACCGCTTTTTCCGCCTTCGGCTCGGCGCCCATGGCCGCCGCTATCTCGGCGTATTTCTCCCTTCTGACCCCCAGGTTGAACCTCATCACGTGCGGCAGCAGTATGGCGCAGGCCACCCCGTGCGGTATGCCGAAATGTGCGCCGATGGGATGCGCGAGCCCGTGGACCGCCCCCAAAGAGGCGTTGGAGAAGGAGAGGCCGGTCATGAAGCTGCCCAGCATCACCATCTCCCTCGCCTCCAGATCCCCGCCGTTCTCGTAAGCTTTGGGGAGGTATCGGCTGATATAGCCTATCGCCCTTATGGCCAGCGCGTCGGAGACCGGGTTGGAGGCGAGCGACACATATGACTCTATCGCCTGGGTCAGGGCGTCCATGCCCGATGCGGCCGTCACGCGCGGCGGCATGGTGACGGTGAGGAGCGGGTCGACGATGGAGAGCTTCGCAAGCATAAGCGGGCTTCTTATGCTCTTCTTGATCCCCCTGCTCTTATCGATCAGGACGGAGTTGTTGGTGGACTCGGCCCCAGTGCCGGCGGTGGTGGGGATCGCTATGAAGGGCAGCCCCTCCCGTTCGATTTTCCTTTCGCCCGCCAGGTATTCGGAGGTCGACCCCTCGTGGACGGCCAGGCATGCGGCGGCTTTGGCCACGTCGATGGCGCTCCCCCCTCCCAGCCCCACCACGAGCTGGCATCCCTCCTCCCTTATCAGCCGGACGGCCCTATCGACCGTCTCGGTGGACGGCTCCGGCTCCACCTCGGAGAAGACGGCGACCTCGACGCCGTTATCCCTCATCAGCTCGACCGCCTTGTCCAACGTTCCCGCCTCTTTCATCGCCCTCCTGCCCGTCACCAGCAGCGCCTTCTTTCCAAACGCAGCGGCCTCCTCCCCCAACCTCTCGAAAACCCCTTTTCCGAAGATCGACCTCGTCGGATACCTCAGCTCGAACACACCCATCACCCCTCCACAAGCTGTTTCAGGTATCTCAACCCCTCCCGCGCGATGAACTCAGGG
>QNBQ01000288.1 GCA_003645735.1 Candidatus Poribacteria bacterium | reverse complement strand
TCATGGGGAAGGCTTATTTCAGGTGGGCCGGGTTGAACGGGGTGTAGGGGGCCACTTTGAAGGTCGAGCCGGTGCGGCCGCTGGATCTGCCAGATCTTCTCGCCGGTGATCTCCATCCCGCCGTCCTTTGTGGCCTGCCATTAAAAAACCCCCAGCCGAGCGGCTGGGGGCTTGGAAGCTGGTAGCGCTACGGGGATTCGAACCCCGGCCTGATGGCTGAGAACCATCCGTCCTAACCCCTAGACGATAGCGCCACCTTCATTAAAAATGGCTGCCGGGGAAGGACTCGAACCTCCACCGCGTGGTCCAGAGCCACGCGTCCTGCCAGTTAGACGACCCGGCAGCACGAGCACAATAAATTTTAGCAAAAGGGGGTTCAGGTGTCAAGCTTGACAACTCCATCCCCCGGGTGATATATTATTGCCGAAAGCGAGGTGGTGGGATTGAGGAAGGCGAGATGGTCTCTTATCCTGACAGCTTACCTCATATCGCTTGTCCTCCTTTGCGGTCAAGGCTGGGGGTTAAGCTTCCGCTTCCTGCGCTTCCTCAAATTCTCCTCGGATGAGAAAGCCAGCAGCCCGTTCATATACAGGGCCAAGATGGTCAGCATCGCCCCCGTCATAGACGGGGTCCTGGACGACCCGGCTTGGAAGGAGGCCGAGGAGGGCGTCCTCGGGTGGAACGCCACGGAAGGGGAGGAGTGGAAGGGGAATGAGGATTTCGAAGGCAGGTTCAAGGTCGTGTGGAAGGGCGGCACGCTCTATGTGGCCCTCCGTTTCAGGGACGATAGATTGGAGATGGCCAGCATCGATTTCTCCAAGAGGGATAGCGTCGAGATATATGTGGATATGAACCGATACGCCCCCAGAAGCCACAGCAACAGATACACGATCCCCTTTGGCGAAAGCAAGCCGTGCGACAACGTCGACAGGGTCTATTCCGCCTGGAGCAAGGACGGAACCGTTTTTGAGGCCAGCTTCACGCTGGACCGCCCCCCTGCCCTGGGAATGGTCATCGGGTTCGACATCTGCTATGACGATGTGGACGGCGATTACAAGAAGCAGATCAGGTGGACGGATGAGAGCCTGAACAACAGGAGGAAGCCCCTCCTGGGCGATCTGATCCTGGAAGGGATGGAGGATCGCCCCGCCAGGAAGGCGGCCACCACCTGGGGAAGGATAAAAAGCCTATACTAACGAAAACCGGAGGTAACGGATAACCATGGACTATCAAACGCTTTTGAGGGCCGCCAAGGCGGACCCCGATCACGCCGATTTCACGGCTTTGAGGATGGCGTATGTCAACTCCGACCTCTACACCCCCTACGCCTTCAGCCGGCAGGAGAGGGAGGCGTTGTGGGAAGCGGTTCAGCAGGACGATATGGCCAGGCTGGCCGAGCTGGCGGAGCAGTTCTTGGAGGAGAACTTCATGGACGTAGAATGCCACCTGCTCGCCTACATCGCCCATGAGAACCTCGGAAACGAGGAGAAGGCGAGCTATCACCGGAGCTGCTTTCAAGGCTTCCTCAACTCCATCCTCTCCTCAGGCGACGGCAGAACGCCCCAAACCGCTTTCGTCGTGATAAACGCCAACGAGGAATACGCGTTGCTGATGGCCCTGGGCCTGACCCCTAAGGGGCAGATGCTCATAAAGAGCGGGGATGAGATCTGCGACCTCATACTGGTGGAGGATTCGGAGGGGCGAAGCGGACAGATCTTCTTCAACGTCACGATCCCCCACAGATGGCTTGAGGAACACATCTCGGAGGAGGATGAGGGCGAGGAAGCCTGAGGGATGGAGGTTCTGAAGACCTTCCTCACATCCTTCGCCGTCGGCTTCTCCGGGGCTGTCACGCCCGGCCCCCTCCTTCTGATCGTGATCTCCCAAACCCTGAGGATGGGCTTCCTGGCCGTCCCCCTCATCATAACGGGCCACAGCCTTCTGGAGCTTGCGACGACCGTAGGCTTGGCGATGGGATTGAAGCAGGTTCTGGACAGGCCCCTCATCTCCGGTCTGATCGGCCTCGGCGGCGGGGCGGTGATGCTCGCGATGGGGATCGGGATGTTCGTCGAGGCTTTGAAGGAGAAAAGCTCCGAGCCTTCCCTCCTCAAGGGCAAGGGGGGCGAGCCGAGGGAGATCTTCAGGCCGCTCGGGCTTGGGGTCGTCGTGAGCCTCTCCAACCCGTTTTGGACGATCTGGTGGGCGACGGTGGGGGCGGCGCTGGTGGCCAAAGCCCTCGAGGGCGGCCCCCACCTCGTCCCCGCCTTCTACATCGGCCACATCCTCTCCGATTACACCTGGTATGCCGCCGTAGGGCTGGGGCTTGTGCTCGGGTTCCGCATAATCGGGACCAAGGGATACAGGGCGCTGTTGATAGCCTGCTCGATCTTCCTGGCGCTCTTCGGCATCTACTTCATCTACAGGGGAGGGACGGATCTGCTATGAGAGCTCCCCTCGTCCTCGGGCTGCTGATCGCCCTGGCGGCCGTTCAAGGATGTTACTGGAAATCGATACTCCTCGGGCCGAACTGGAGCGAGAACTACGCCCTTCAGTCGATGGGCGCTGTCGCCTCCGATCCCCACATAAACGACGGCAGATACGACACCTACGGGGTGGCGGAGCCCTCAGAGAAGGGCAGAACCTTCCTCATCACCCTCCCCCAGCCCAGGGAGATAAGGAGGATCGTCATCTACAACTACAACCTCTACAAGTTCGACGTCAGATACTGGGATCTGAAGAGGGGCGTCTGGAGGAACGCGGTGGTCGTGAGGAGGAGGTGGAGCACGAGCTCCCGCGGGGCACAGGAGAGGTTCGACTTCAGAAACGTCCGGTTCACAACCGACAAGATACTCATAGTCGTCCACAGGACCGTCGACGACGAGGTGGTCGACAAGCTCAGGCTCTCCCCCGGCGATAAGGTGGTGGGCACCAGGTTCACCAACATATTCGGCGGAGTTCCGGTGCAGGTCTACAGGGTGCTCTTAGAAAAACCGGCCGTTTTGAGGGAAGTGGAGCTTTACGGCCTGGCCCCTATTCGACGGTGAAGCTCACCACGTTCGACTTTATCTTCGGCGTCCTCCCCATGACCGAGTCCAGTATCACGTAGAGCGTTTCGAGCTCCTTCCCCCTCGATCTGAGGAACTCTATCTCCTGCCTGAGGTTCCTGATCGCCGCTTCTTTGTCCTGGGCGGGGATCTTCGGGTTGAGCCTGATCGCCCTGATCTCGTTCTCTATCTCGAGCAGCCTCGGCGATTTCTTGATATAGGTTTTCTCGAACACCTCCAGGGAGAGGATCGTCTGCAGGGTGTATCTGCCGGGCTTGAGGTCGTAGTAATCGAGCAGGTTTTCGACCTCGACCTTCACCTCTTCCCCCGGCTTCAGGGTTATGCCCCGCTCCACCTTCATCGCCTCAGCCCCTATCCCTATGACCTCCCCCTCGCTCGGGACTTTTATCGGCGATTTGGGCTGGACGACCTCGCCCGATTCTGTTTTGATGACCGTGCGCGCAAGCAGGCCCTCAGGCGATAGATCCGCTTTTTTGAGGTTCAGCTCGAACTTGCCCGTTTTGAACGTGAAGGTCAGCTTTATGGGCTCCCCAGGCGAGAAAGTCGTCTTCGGAATCGACACCTTAAGCGTCCCGATCTTGGCCGCTTTCTCCTCCTCGGTTTCGATCTTAGCTGCCTTGGGCTTTTCAGGCGCCGCGACGGGTTGGGCCTCCTCGGCCTTCTGAACCGGCAGGCACCCGGATATGAGCGCCGCCAGTGCGATCGTGATCGAAAGCAGCTTAACGACCCTCATTCCTCATCCCTCCCGTTTGACACGTCGTTTTCACGCATGGTATACTCAAGTATACCCCGAACCACGAGGGTGATTCAACGTGCCCCGCAGGATCAAGGACAAAGTCAAAAGC
>QNBQ01000287.1 GCA_003645735.1 Candidatus Poribacteria bacterium | reverse complement strand
TCGGTCGACCAGCTCCAGATCGTTCAGACGGATCGGGGCGAATACGTCTGCGTCAAGAAGATCGAGGGCGGCAGGCCGACGATCGAGATCCTCAGGGAGGAGCTGCCGAAGCTGATCTCCTCGATAAGCTTCCCAAAAACGATGAGGTGGGACGGGATGAGGTTCGCCAGGCCGATAAGGTGGATCGTAGCGCTGCTGGGAGAGGATCTGATCGACTTCGCCTTCGGCAACCTCCGCCCCTCCAGATACACCCGCGGCCACAGATCGCTCTCCGAGGGACCTGTAAGGCTTGAGGGCGCCTCGCTCGACGCCTACAAGGAGGCTCTCCGCTCGGCCCGCGTCATCGTCGACCACCGCGAGAGGGAAAACCTCATAAGGGAGCAGGTGACCGAGCTGCTTCGGAGGGAGGGATGCTCGACGGAGATCGACGAGGAGCTGCTGGAGGAGGTCAACTTCCTGGTGGAGTATCCCCAGCCGGTGGTGGGGGAGTTCTCGAAGTCGCACCTGATTCTCCCCGAGGAGGTTCTGATAACGGCCATGGAGAGGGATCAGCGCTACTTCCCGTTCAAAAGGCCGGACGGCGGGCTGCTGCCTAAGTTCATAGCGATCTCGAACGGCACGGTCGACGGCTATGAGAACGTCAAGAGGGGGAACGAGAGGGTTCTGAGCGCGAGGCTGGACGACGCCGAGTTCTTCTGGAGGGAGGATCAGAAGACGCCCCTGGCCGATAAGGTGGAGCTGCTCAAGGGAGTGGTGTTCCACGAGAGGCTCGGCTCGCTTTACGATAAGGTCGAGAGGCTCAAGAGCCTGGCGCTCTACATAGCGGGGGAGATCGGGCTTGAAGAGGAGGAGCTTGAGATGGCGGTCAGGGCTGCCGAGCTGTGTAAGGCCGACCTGGTGACCCAGATGGTGTGGGAGTTCCCCGAGCTTCAGGGGATAATGGGCGGGTATTACGCCAGGAACTCGGGCGAGCCGGAGGAGGTGGCGGTCGCCATCAGGGAGCATTACAAGCCCTATTCGTCCGAGGACTCCCTGCCCTCCACGACCCTGGGGGCGGTCGTCTCGATCGCCGACAAGATCGACACGATAGTCGGCCACTTCGGGGTGGGCGAGGCCCCCACGGGCTCCCAGGATCCCCACGGGCTGAGGAGGAGCGCGATAGGCGTCATAAGGATATTGCGGGGCATGAGGCTGTCCCTGGAGCTTGGCGGGCTGATAAGTTACGCCTCCTCGCTTTACGGCGAGCTGGTCGAGGAGGGGACGCCCGAGGCGGTGATGAGGTTCTTCAGGGACAGGCTGTTCAACATGTTCGTCGATGAGGGGTTCGAGCACGACGTGGTGGAGGCCGTTCTGGCGGGCGGGTTTGATCTGGTTCACACGCTGGAGGAGAGGATGAGGGTCGTGTCGCGGTTTAAATCGAGCGAGAGTTTTGATAAAATTTATCCGTCCTTCAACCGGACTTTCAGGATAATCCCGAAGGGCTGGGAGGATTCGCGGGTCGAGGAGGAGCTGCTCAGGGAGCCTGCCGAAAAGAGGCTTTACGAGGAGCTGCTCAGGGTCGAGCCGGAGGCCTTGATGCTCTGCGATAAGGAGAGGTTCGAGGAGGCGCTTTGGAAGATGGCCGAGCTGAAGGAGCCGATCGATACGTTCTTCGACGAGGTGCTGGTCATGGCGGAGGAAGAGGAGCTGAGGAGGAACAGGCTGGCGCTGCTGAAGAGGATGACGAACATGTTCTGCAGGATAGCAGATTTCTCCAAACTGGTGATCCCGGGGGACGAGAGAAGGTGAGGGGGACCCTCAAACTCCTTCCAATCCTAATCCTGTTCCCCTCCCTCGCCTCCCTCGGATCGGTCCTCTATCAGATACACCTGCCGATCGAGGGATGCGAGCACTTGGTGACGTTGACCAACCCGGGGTTCGACCCCCTCGAAGCGAGGATCTCGATTTCAAGCGGCGGATCGAGGAAGACTCTGGTCAAAGTCGTCCAGCCCGGCACGACGCTAAGGGTATGTATCGACGGGCTTGCGGATGGGCCGTCCCTGATCCGGGTCGAAGGGCCCGAAGCGTTGAGGGCTGTTTATTGGGGGATCAGATGGGGCGAGCCGGTTTTCGGGGCGCCGTTCATGCGGGGCGGCGGGAGGAGCTTCGTCCTCGGAAACATCCCGACCCCAGGGTCCAGATCCTACCTGTTGATAGCGGATGTCCCCGATGGGAGGGGTTTGGGATCGCTCGTAGGTGTGAGGGCGTTCAACCGGAGAGGGGAGGTCGTGTTATCGGAGAGGGAGACGTTGGGGGAAGGGGAGGTCAGGGTTCTGGATCTGTCGGGATTCGGGATCGGGCAGGCGGAGGTAGAGATCTTAGAAGGCGAGGCGGTGTGCGCTTACAGGAGGGTTGATCGGGGCGGAGCGGTGTTGTCGATCAACGGCTTCCCGTCCCCGAGCGGCGGCGAGAAGCTCTTCCTGATACCGCCGCCTCTTAGAGGGGATGGGCGGCTTTTCCTGGCGAACTGCTCTGAGGGCAAGGCGGGGGCGGTGATCAGGCTAAGGGGCGAGGGCGGCGAGAGGAGCATAAGGAAGCTGTTGCCGCCGAAAGGGGCGATCCTCTTGAAGCTCTCGGACATCCTTCCCCTGCCGGTTGAGGTGCGGGTCGAGTCGCGTTCCCCCCTGGCGAGCTGGTATATGCCCTCCCCCACGATCGCGATCGAGCCGCTGGAGGGGGAAGCCCCGTTGTTAGCTGCGGCACTCCCGACCCCGATCAGCGCTGAGCTTATCCTCTTCAACCCCTCGGAGGAGGAGAGGGTTATCAGCTTCGGCGGCCGCGGGAAGGAGCCCGAGACGAGGGTTTCCCTCAGGCCACGCTCCTGGATCGCCAGAGAGATCTCCACCACCTCCTTCATAAGATCAAGTGGAGGGGTGGAGGGGTTGATCTTAGGGCTTAAAGAGGGACGCCCTGTTTGGGCGGTGCAGATAAAGCGATGATAAGCTTCATAAGGAGGGGCAAATGAGGGGCATCCGATCCTTCGCCGCTTTGATGCTGATAACGGCGGCTCTGATCCAACTCGGCGGATGCGGCGAGAAGGAGAACAAGGATCTGTTGAAGGCGAGGGCGTTGATATCAAAGGGCGATTATGAGGCGGCCCCGCTCAAAGTGGAGGCCGCCCTGAAAGCTGAGCCTCAAAACCCGGAGGCGCTCTGCTTCAAGGAGATACTGTCCGTGAGGGGAAAGGCCGATCCCGAGGCCTGGAGGAGGGTCATCGAGAGATGCTTGAAGCTGATGGAGCCGGTCGAGAGCGAGATCGATCAGCTCTCCTCAAAAGAGGAGCTGGACGAGGACGAGCTTAAACGGCTCAGGAGGCTCATAAGATCGCGCAACTACGCGATGGGTTTTCTGGTTAAGGCGCTGGCCGAAACCGCCGAAAGAGGCGGATGGACGAGGAGGCTCTTCGAGGAGGCCCCCGACCTGACGGTCAGGGCGATCCTCAAGGGGGAGAAGTGCTTCGACGAGGAGGTGCGGAGGAGGGCCGACCAGCTGATCCTCCGGATGGACGGGGCGGCGATCAAGCCCTTGATAAATCAGCTGAGCTCCGCCGACCCCGTGGAGAAGGCGAACGCCGTCAGGCTTCTGGGGCTGTTGAAAGCCGAGGAGGCGGTGGAGCCGCTTGGGAGGCTCGCCGGGTCGAGGGAGGAGAGCTTCGAGGTGATCTATGAGATCCCTATAGCCCTGGAGAGGATAGGGGGAGAGGGGATAATCGGGCCGCTGAGGGCGGTTCTCAAAAACCAATACGCCCAGCCGAAGATACACGCCGTCAAGCTGCTTGCCGAGCTTAAAGCCGTCGAAGCCATCCCCGACATCATAGATCTCCTGGCGGAGGGCAATAGCTACGTGGTTTCAGCGGCTAAATCGGCCCTCATCTCCTTCGGGAG
>QNBQ01000286.1 GCA_003645735.1 Candidatus Poribacteria bacterium | reverse complement strand
GGTCTGAGCGGGGGTGATCTCCTCGTTCGAGGCAGGAGGGCGAGGCGTTTTGAACAGTTTGAAGGAGATGAGGACGGAGAGGAGCAGCACGAAAAGCATCGAGATGATCGCTATGCTAACGCCCTTTCCCCTCACCGTAAACCCCCTCGATAGCCCGACAGATCGCGTCCGCCATCGAGCTTAGAAAATCGTCATCCGTCAATAGCGCCCTATCGGCGTCGTTCGTCAGAAATCCGGGCTCGAACAGCAGCGCCGGGACGTTCAGCCCCGCCAACGCGCTGAGGGGCAATCTATAAATCGCCCCGTTCATGCCCAACCCTTCAAGTTCAGCCTTCAACCTCTCGGCCAGCTTATCAAGCTTTGATTGGGTCGCCCTCAGCTCCACGGGCGCCGCCGCGCCCTCGATCTCGACCTCCCTCCACGGCCTGTTCAGAAATATCCTGAACCCCCTCTTCAGCGGGGAGATCGATGGGACGAGGTGGATCGAGATGAAAAGATCGGCGCCGGAGGCGCTGGCGGCGTTTATCCTCGCCAGGCGCGACACCCCTTCGTCGCCCTCCCTCGTGAGCAGAACCCTGAAGCCCCTCTCCCTTAGCTTTTCGGAGAGCTTGAGCGAGATCTTAAGCGTCAGCTCCTTTTCCGATATCCCCCTGAGCGTAATTCCGTCATCCGGCCCCCCATGTCCCGGATCGATCACCACCCCGATAACCCCGCCCCTCTCCGGCGCGGGGGCGGTCGGGGATGAGATGAAGAGTGCGGATCGGCTCGGGTCGTATGAGATGGAGACGCCGAGAAGTTCGGGGAGCAGATCGGTTATGAACTCCAGGGGAAGGGCGGGCCGATCGGATATCAAGAGGGGCGCTCGTGTGAGGGCCTTTCTCCGGGAAAACCCGTCCACAACGGCATCCCTCGACCCGATTTTGAGCTTGACCCTGTGGCCCCGGATCAACACCAGAATCTCGCCCGTTATGGGGACATACCTCTGCCTCGCGTTAAAAGCGGGGCAAAGGTCATCCAACAGGATATATTTCTCACCCTTCAGCTCGTGAACGGGGAGAAGGGCGATTCGATTCCCCCTCTCATCGAAGAGGGGGAGTTCGCCGGATGAGTAGGCGAGGAGGAAGGAGCACGCGAGGATCAGGGAAGCTAAAGCTTTGAGGGAAAAGCCGCCTGAGGACAACAACGGTATCAGCTCTCCTCCTCTTCCTCCTCCCCTTCTTCCTCCTCTTCCTCTTTCTCGCCCACCAGCTCGGGCTCCTCAGGCGCCTCGGCCGCTTCGGCTTCCTCGGCGGCCTCCTCTTCCTCGACCACCACGGGCGCCGTCACGACGGCGATCACCGTGTTCGGCTCGTCCAAGACCTTAATCCCCTCCGGGAGCTTCAGATCCTCGACCTTGATGGAATCGCCTATCCCCAGCTCCGACACGTCCACCTCTATATGCTCGGGGATCTCCGTCGGCAGGCACCTTATCTCAAGCTCCCTGTGGAGGAACTCCAGTATCCCGCCCTCCTTGACGCCGGCGGGCTCGCCCACCAGCGTTATGGGCACGCGCACGTCTATCGGCTCGTCCATCGACACCCTCATGAAATCGACGTGGAGTATGTCGTAGGTGACCGGGTGGCGCTGGATCTCCTTGATGATCACCAGCTCCTCCTGCCCGTCGAGCTGCATCCTGATCAGCATCGACTCTATCGATTCGTGCTTCAGCAGCCTTTGAATCTCCTTCCGGTCGACCTGGATCGGTATCGGGCCGAAATTACGTCCGTAGACTATCCCCGGGATCAGCCCCTGCCTTCTGAGCGCCCTGGCGGGGCCTTTGCCGAGCTTCTCACGCCTCTGAACCTGAATCCTCTCCTGTAACATCTCGCTCTCCCCTTCTTGAGGTCGAAAGTCTAGAACCCAGAGTCGAGAGCCTGAAGGGGAACGGATCTCTAAGGAAGGTGAAGATCCCTTGACCCTCGACCCTCGTCTCTTGACTTAAAAAATTTGGCTGGGCGGGCAGGATTCGAACCTGCGAATGTGGGATCCAAAGTCCCATGCCTTACCAGCTTGGCTACCGCCCAGCGCTCGCCTCAATCTATCTCCACCCCTCTGGGGACGGGGCGGACGATTTGACTGAAGGGAACCTCTTTGCTTATGGCGGCCAAGGCCCTCCTCGCCTCGGCCTCATCGAAGAAAAGCCCGAAAACCGTCGAGCCGCTTCCGCTCATCAAAGCTCCCCGCGCGCCCAGCTCCAGCATCCTGTCTTTCAACCTGGCGATCTCTGGGTGCTCCGGGAAGACCACATCTTCGAAGACGTTGAACAGCAGGTCGGGAACCGCCTCGGGAGTTACTTCCTTCAGCCGAATTAAAATTCTAGCATTTACCCTCGGCTCAGTCAACCTGAGCCGACCGTAGGCCCAGCCCGTCGAGATGTGGACGCCCGGATACGCCAGCACCAGCCAGAACCCCTCCAAAGGTTTCAGTTTGGTCAACACGTCCCCCCTCCCCTCCCCTATGGCCGTCCCGCCCGAGATACAAAACGGGACGTCGGCCCCGAGCTCCGCCCCCAGCTCCATGAGCGTGCCTATCTCCAGGTTGAGCGAGAAAAGCTCGTTCATCGCCACCAACACCGCCGCCGCGTCTGCGCTGCCCCCTCCCAGCCCGGCGCCAGGGGGAATCCTCTTCCTTATCTCCACGCTCACGCCCTCCCTCAGCCCAACCACATCCTTGAGCAGCTTGGCCGCCTTATAGGCCAGGTTCATCACCCCCGACGGCACCCCCGGCATGTCGCACTCCACCCATATCTCCTTCGACCTCCTCACCACAAGCTCGTCGCATAAGCTGACGGACTGGAAAAGCGTGAGTATGTCGTGATACCCGTCCGGCCTCCTCCTCAAAACATCCAGGTAAAGGTTGACCTTCGCGTAGGCCCTCAGCCTCATCTCAGCTCCCTGACCCTCACATCGGGTGGTATCCGGATATCGAATAGATCATCGGCCATCCCGACGTTGGCCTTCGGATCGGTCGCCTTAAACCTCACCACAAGCCGATCGTCCGGCCTGCTGAGCTTCACATACATCGGCCTCGGTATGCCCCCCACATCCCTGTAGTCGGAGAAAACCATCACCTGCTTCTCCCTCCCCCACCTGTTGCAAACCGCCCATCTGATGACCAGATATCTTCCGCCCTCCTCCTTTACCCAGACCTTCTCGAAGCCCTTTCCGCTCCTGAACCTGAAGAGATACCTCCCCTTGGAGTCGATCCCCGCCTCAAGCCCCTCAAGCCTCCTCCCGTAAAACGGGTTGGCCAGGACGGCCCCCCTCACGTCCGAAACCCTCAGCTTGACGCCGAAGATCCTCTCTATCGCCTCATCCGAGACCTTCGCGAGGATCGCCTCCTTCTGGGGAACGGCTATGACGATGAGCTTATCCCCCGAAACGGCTATGACCGCCCTCAGCTCGTTCAGAACCCCCAAAACGTCTACCCTCAGCTTATCCGGCCTCTTATACCGCAGGTAACACCTCAGCTCGCCCCTCACCCCGTCGGAGATCGAGATGCTCAGGCTCGACCCATAGCTCTCCATCAGCTCGGTATAGGAGTTGAGCGCGTCGAGGATCTCCTCGACGACCGACCTTTCCACCGGGCGAACCCTCTCCTCCAGGAGGGGGCCCCCACATCCCAAAACGATCGCCGATAGGATCGCCGCGCCGATCGACAGCCTCCACATCCCGCCCCCCTGACCGGACGACGGATGATTATAACTCCCCTTTGACCCGCCGTCAAGCTTGACACCCCTCAGGCCCAAATGTATCATAATTTCCCGACTCGAAATCGGGAGGTATCGCTGTGAAAAAGCTTTGGGGAGGGAGGTTCTCAAAGGATCTCGCCTCCGAGACGGAGAGCTTCACACAGTCGATAGACGTCGACAGCAGGATGGTGCTGC
>QNBQ01000285.1 GCA_003645735.1 Candidatus Poribacteria bacterium | reverse complement strand
TATCAACCAGCCCCTCTACCTCGACCCTCCTCACCTCTCCGGGCTTTATAAGCCCTTTTTCGGCGCTCATCTCATCGTATGCGTTCGTCAACACCAGCTTGGCCCTGATCTCCGACATCCGCGCTCACCCCTTTGAAGTATACAGGATCGAGCGGCGAAAGGGAAGGCGGCGTCGGGCTTGACAGGGCATCGCGCTCGATGGTATACTGAGGGACGCCTCGACTCAGAGGGAGGTGGGTCTGGGATGAGGGCGGTCATAATGGCGGGAGGTTTCGGGACGAGGCTGCGCCCGCTCACCTATAGCCGACCCAAACCGATGGTGCCGGTGGCCAACAAGCCGATCATGGAGCATATCGTCGAGCTTCTCAGGAAACACGGCTTCGACGAGCTCATCGCCATCCTCTATTATCAACCGGAGGCGATTGAAAACTACTTCGGCGACGGGGAGCGGTTCGGCGTCAGGATGTATTACGTGACGGCCGAGGAAGATCTGGGGACCGCCGGCAGCGTCAAAAACGCCCAGCTCAAGATGCCGGAGTTCTTCGACGATACCTTCCTGGTCATAAGCGGCGACCTGCTGACCGATTTCGATCTGAGGGAGATCGTCAATTTCCATAAGGACAAAGGCGCGAAGGTGACGCTGGGGCTGACCAGAGTGGACGACCCCAGGCCATACGGCGTGGTCATAACGGACGAGGCCGGCAGGATCGTCAAGTTCCTGGAGAAGCCGACCTGGGGGGAGGTGTTCAGCGATACGATAAACACGGGCATTTACGTGATCGAACCCGAGGTTCTGGAGCTGATCCCCGCCGGAGCCGAGTTCGACTTCAGCAACGACCTCTTCCCGCTCCTGATGGAGAGGGGCGAGCCGCTTTACGGCTTCGTGGCCGAAGGGTATTGGAGGGATATAGGCGATCTGGAGTCATACCTTGAGGGGCATAAGGACGTCCTGTCCGGCAAGGTGGACATAGAGATCTCGGGGGAGAGGCAGAAGACGATCGGCAGGGACATCTGGATAGGCGAGGGGTCGAAGGTCAGCAGGAGGGCCGAGCTTGAGGGGACGGTCATAATAGGCAAAAACTGCCGGATCGACGACCACGTCTACATCCGCAACTCGGTCATAGGGGATAACTGCGTGATCGAGGAGGGGGCGAGGATTGTCGATTCGGTCATATGGGACAACGTCTTCATAGGGGAGAGGGCGCAGCTGAACGAGAACGTGGTCGGCAGCGGCACGATCATAAGGAGGGGCGCGTTCATCGACTTGAGGACGGTCATAAGCGACAACTGCGTCATAGGGGCCGAGAGCAGGATAAGGGCGAACCTGAAGCTGTGGCCGCGGAAAGTCGTGGAGGACGGGGCGACGCTGACGACCAGCCTCATATGGGGCGAGAGGTGGTCCAAATCGATATTCGGCAGCTTCGGGGTGACGGGGATAGCCGGGGCGGAGCTGACCCCTGAATTTGCCGCCAGGCTGGGCGCCTCATACGGCGCCTCGCTCAGGAAGGGCTCCTATGTGGTGGCAAGCCGCGACAACTGCAGGGCCTCCCGTATGATCGGCAGGGCGCTCATAGCCGGGCTGATGTCAACCGGCGTCAACATCTACGACCTTGAGGAGATACCCGAGCCGGTGGCCAGGTTCGCCACCAACGCCCTGAAGGCCGCCGGAGGGTTCCACGTCCGGAGATCACCGTTCGACCCCGACGTCCTGGACATAAAGTTCTTCGAAAGCAACGGGATGGATCTGAGGGTCGCCCATGAAAAGACGGTGGAGAGGCTGTTTTACAGGGAGGATTTCAGGAGGGTGGCCGCCGCCGAGACGGGGGGCCTGGAGTTCCCCTCCAGGATATACGAGTATTACCGCGAGGCCTTCCTGAGCTTCATAGATAGGTCGGTTTTCAGGGAGAGGAGGAGCAAGGTCGTCATCGATTACGCCCACAGCAGCGCGGTCAACATCCTCCCCTCGATCCTCGGCCAGCTGAACATCGACGCCGTCAGCTTGAACGCCTTCATGGACGAGACGAAGCTGACGCGCAGCGAGGAGGAGATAGAGAGGGAGCTGGGCCAGCTTTCGGACATCGTCGTGACGCTCAAATCGGACGCCGGCTTCATGCTCAACCCGCCCGCCGACAGGCTGTTTTTGGTCGATGAGACGGGCAGGGTGCTTTCGGGGCAGGAGGCCCTGGCGGTCGTGACGATGCTGGTTCTGATGAGCGGGGTCGACGGAAAGATCGCCGTCTCCGTCACCGCCTCCCGCGCGATCGATATCATCGCCTCAAAATACGGGGTCGAGGTCGTCAGAACCAAGACCAACCCCCGCTCCCAGATGGAGATGGCGATGGAGGAGGGGATAAGGTTCGTCGGCAGCCACAGGGGCAACTTCATCTTCCCCGATTTCTACCCCGTCTTCGACGCGATGCTGGCGCTGGTGAAGATCCTGGAGATGATGTATAAGGCCGACGTGAAGCTGGGGGATCTCGTGGAGGAGATACCGAAGCTACACATGGTCAGGGAGAGGGTTCCCTGTCCCTGGGAGCTTAAGGGGACGATCATGAGGAACCTGATAGAGGAGACGAAGGGGATGGACGTGGAGCTGATAGACGGGGTCAAGGTGAACTTCCCCGACGGGTGGGTCGCGATCATCCCCGACCCCGACAGGCCCATCTTCCACATAACCGCCGAATCGGAGGATAAAGGGAAGGCCGAGGAGCTTGCCAAAACCTATGCCGAAAAGATAAAGGAGTGGCAGAGGTGAGGGGGCTGTTTCCGAAAGAGGGGATAGAGAGCATCACCCCGTATCAGCCGGGGAAGCCCATAGAGGAGGTTCAGAGGGAGCTGGGCCTGAAGGAGGTGATCAAGCTCGCCTCCAACGAGAACCCCTTGGGCCCCTCCCCCCTGGCGGTCGAGGCCATAAAGAAGGCCGCTTCAAAGGTTAACCTCTACCCGGACGGAAACGCCTTCTACCTCAAGAGGGAGCTGGCGGAACACGTCGGCTTCCCGCCGGAACAGATCATCCTGGGAAACGGGTCGAACGAAGTGCTGCAGATAATCGGCGACACCTTCATCTCGCCGGGCGACGAGGCGATCTATTCCCAGCAGGCCTTCGTGGTCTACATGCTCGTCTCCAGGATATGCGGCGCCGTCGAGGTGACCACCCCCCTGACGCCGGATTACAGGCACGACCTCCGCGCGATGGCCGACGCGATCACTCCCAAAACCAAGGTGATCTTCATCGCCAACCCCAACAACCCCACCGGCACGATCGTCACCCAAAAAGAGGTCGATGAGTTCATGGAGAGGGTTCCCGAACATGTGCTGGTCGTGTTCGACGAGGCCTACTACGAATACGTCGAGAACCCCGAATACCCCGACACGCTCAAATACGTGCGCGAGGGGCGGAACGTCATTGTTCTGAGGACCTTCTCGAAGATATACGGGCTTGCCGGCCTGAGGATCGGATACGGCATCTCCACGCCCCGGATCATCGAGCTGCTGAACAAGGTCCGCCAGCCGTTCAACGTCAACCTGATAGCCCAGGAGGCGGCCAGGGCCAGCCTGAAGGACTCGGAGCACGTCGCCAAAAGCAGGCGGGTCAACAGCGAGGGCAAGAGGTTCCTATACGAGCAGCTGGAGAGGCTCGGCGTGGAATACGTGCCGACCGAGGGGAACTTCCTGTTGGTCCACCTGAGGAGGCCGGGGGAGAAGGTGTTCCAGGAGATGCTGAAGCTGGGGGTCATAGTGAGGCCGATGGGGGGCTACGATTTCCCGAACTCGATAAGGGTGACGATCGGGACCAGGGAGCAGAACGAGAGGTTCATAGAGGCCTTGAAAGCTGCGCTTGAGAGGGTTGAGCCGGTGGAGTGATGTTTGACAGGGTGGCGATCGTCGGGGTGGGACTGATAGGCGGCTCGCTCGGGCTGGCCCTCAAAAGG
>QNBQ01000284.1 GCA_003645735.1 Candidatus Poribacteria bacterium | reverse complement strand
CGGCGGTGAGGGAGAGGCCGTATGCGCCTGTAAGGAGGGACGAGGAGGGGTGGGTCATCGACAGCCTGGAGACGCATCTTGAGGGCGCCGAGACGGTCGAGCGGGGCGAGGACAATATCGGACTCTTCGTCGTCCAGGCGCGTAAGGCCTTCGAGGCGTTGGAGGCGCTTCACAAAGAGCTTTTCATCCCTCAGGAGGGGAGATACAGGACGCCGAAGGGCGAGCTGGGCTTCCCGAACATGACCGTCAGGAAGCTCGCATCCGATGGGGAGATCGTCCTGGCCGTCCCGTTGGCCGATCCTCGCGAGGCCAAGGGGATAAAGGTCAAGGGCGACGTGGAGGAGGCGGAGCGCTACATCGAGGAGCTGGGGGAGGAGAGCTGAGCTTTCAGGGATCTGACCGCCTCCTTCGGGTCGGGCGACCCGAAGACGGCCGAGCCGACGACGATCGCGTTCGCCCCCGCTTCGACCACCATCCTCACGTTTTCCAAGTTTATCCCGCCGTCCGCCTCGATGTATCGGGGGGAGCCTCTCCTCTTGGCCTCCTCGCTTATCAGCTTCATCTTGGGCAGCACATCGACGATCATCCTCTGCCCGCTGAAGCCCGGCTCGACCGTCATCGGTAGGATCAGGTCGATCCGGTCGAAAAAGGGCGTTAAACGACGCCAATCGGTCCCCGGCTTCAGCGCCACGCCCATCATCAGCCCCTCCTTTTTCACCGCCTCGATCGCCTCCTCCAGCTCGTCTTGGGAGACCGTTTCGATGTGTATCGTCAGCAGATCGGCGCCGGCGTCGATGAACATTGGGATCACCCGAAGCGGGTTGCTCACCATGAGGTGGACGTCGAAGAGCAGCTTGGATCGCCTCTTGAGGTCGGCCACGACCTTAGGGCCGAAGGAGAGGTTTGGGACGAAGTGGCCGTCCATGACGTCGATGTGCAGCCAATCGGCTCCCCCCTCCTCGACCCTCTCCACCTCCTCGGCCAGCCTTCCCCAATCGGCGGCGAGTATTGAGGGAGCGATCAGAACCCTCATCTGACCGGCTCCTCCCTCACCGGATGTTCCATATCGTCCTCGTAAACCCTCATCTTAGCCGATCCCACCACGAAGAAGAGCCTCTCTATCCTCTCGCCCGGCTTGAACTGCCCGTCCACGACCCTCTCGATCCCCTTGGCGTGTTCGACGACTATCCTGACGTGGACGGGTCCTTTTTTATCCGGGGAGACGACGTGCCTTATGACGACCGGCCTGGCCCTGGCCGCCCTCCTCTCCCTCACGCTCACGACCAGATCGACCTTATCCCCCGCCTTGACGATCTCCCCCGGCTTGGGCTTTTGATCGACCACGGTCTCGTGCGGGCGTTCCCTGGACTTGACGAACCTCAGCTCTCCCACCTCCAGGCCGCTGAGCTTTATCAGCCTCTCCGCCTCCTCAAGTTTCAGCCCCCTCAGATCCTTCAGGATCATCAGCTCCGGATACGGCCCGGCGCTTATGAGCAGGTCGACGGGGTCGCCCCTGAGGGCGACCGAGCTGGGGAGGGGGTTTTGGGCGATGATCGTCCCCCGCGGCTTTTCCGAGTAGACCCTGTCCCTCAGGCCGACCCTCAGATCGAGGGCGCTCAGCTGCTTTTCGGCCTCGTCGAGCATCAGCCCGACCAGGTCCGGCACGCTCACCTTATCCCTGCCAAGGCTCAAAACCACCCCCACCTCGTTACCCAGCTTCATCTTCATGCCAGCCCTGGGGGATTGGTCTATGACGCATCCCTCGGGGACGATGTTGCTGAACCTCTCGGAGGCCACGACCATCCTCAAGCCCGCCCTCTTAAGCTCCGCCTCGGCGATCTCTCGCGGCTTGCCGATGACGTTGGGCACCTCAACCACCTTTCCCTTCACCCACCTGGGGATGAAGACGAAGAGGAGGGCCGATCCGACGGCGATTATCAACAGCAGCGATCCGATCGATATCTTGAGGGCGACCGACAAAGCCCGCTCGCTCATCCCAGCCTGTCCCCGGTCCGAACCTTATAGCCGTTTATGAAGTCCAGATCGCTCATCGCCCTCTTGCCCTCGGGCTGCACGACCCTCAGCCTGATCCACCCGTCCCCCGTCCTGACGAACAGCTTTTTATCGGGCGAGATATAAATCGAGCCGGGCTCAAGCGGGATCTCCAGCTCCTGCTCAGGCCTCTCGACCGGACACTCGATCACCTTCAACCTCCTCCCGTCCGGCAGGAAGGCATAGGCGCCGGGCCAGGGCTGAACAGCCCTGACCAGCCTGTGGATCTCGGCGGAGGTCTTCGACCAGTCGATGTGCCCCTCCTCCTTTGTCAGCTTCGGGGCATAGGTGGCCTTCGAGTGATCCTGTGGGAACCTCTCCACCTCGCCCCCGTCCATCCTCCTCAGGACATCGATCAAAAGCTCGGCGCCGATCTCGGCCAGCCTACGGGAGAGCGTGGCGGCGGTGTCCTCCTCCCCGATCTCCACCTCCCTCTGGGCTATGATATCGCCCGTGTCCTCGCCCTCGTCGAGGAGCATGACCGTCACGCCCGTGACCCTCTCGCCGTTCATTATCGCCCTCTGTATCGGCGCCGCCCCCCTGTATTTCGGGAGGAGGGAGGGGTGGAGGTTGAGACAGCCGCGCGGGGGTATCTCCAAGACGCTCCTTTTGAGCAGCTGGCCGTAGGCGACGACGACGATCAGGTCGGGGCCGATGGATCTGAGCTTCTCGACGAACTCGGGCGAGGAGGCCCGCTCGGGCTGGTGGACGGGAACGCCCAGCTCCTCGGCCAGCTTTTTGACGGGAGGAGGCTCAAGCTTATAGCCCCTCCCCTTGGGCCTATCCGGTTGGGTGACGACGGCCCTCAGATCTAAGAAATCGGCCTCGGCTATCCTCTTCAAGCTCGGCAGCGCGAACTCGGATGTCCCCATGAAGACAAGGCTTAACATCATCTTCCCTCCGGAAAACAGGGGTGAGCGGGGTCAGAAGTCGTAAGAGAAGTAAAGCGCGATCCCCTTCTCCCTGACGTAATCCTCGACTTCGGGATCCGATGTCATGTGGGTCACCAAAACCAGAAACAGCTCGCCCAAAACATCCTTCAACCGATCAACCTTCCTCCTCAAAAACCGATCCACATCCCTCTTTGAAAGCTGGGCCTTTCCCTCGCCCAGAATCGTGAGCTCCCTGCCGTCCTTGACGCCTTTCCCTATGATGTTGACCTCTATCGGCTTCCCCTCTTTGTCCTTGATGTAAGCCCTTTTCAGCCTGCCTTTGATTTTGATGCCGAAGTCCCTCTCCAGCAGTTTGGGAAGGGCTTTGAAGGCTTCGTTTTCAAGGGTGTATCCCACGGTTATGGCCAGACCGCCGAGCTGTCTTCTGGTCTCCCTGTGTTCCTGGATCAGCTTCCTCAGCTCTTCCTCGGTTCTCCTCTGAGCTTCGGCGAGGTCATCGGTTCGCCTCGCCAGCTCCCTCAGCTGTCGCTCCGTTTCCTTTTGAGCTTCGGTTAGCTCATCCACTCGCTTGGTCAGCTCGATGAACCTCTCAGCCAGCTCGTTCAGTCTGTTCTCGGTCTGTTTTTGAGCCTCGGCCAGTTCATCCATTCGCTTGGCCAGCTCCGCCACGATCGCCTTCAGCTCTGCGAAGTCGCTGGCTTTGACGAGCTGGTCAAAGGCGAGCCTTATGGCGTCCGTTAAGACCTCGGCCTGTTCGGGCGGGAAGGCCTCCATCAGCCTCCTCTTTATCTCGTCTATAACGCCGATCATCCCCTCGACCTCCCATGCCTTAAGTATACCAAACGGCGCCCGCCGATTCCACCCTCGAAGCTTTCCGCTGCTTGCCTGATCCGGCGTGCGTGTGATATAATCTCCAGACGAAGCCCACCTTCACCGGGAGTGGGAGGCCGTATGCCGGTTTACGCCGAAAAGACGCAGCTGGAGCGG
>QNBQ01000283.1 GCA_003645735.1 Candidatus Poribacteria bacterium | reverse complement strand
CGTGGAAGCTGTAGGCGTCCTTCATCGTGAACTCCCTCACCCTTATCAGCCCGCCCCTGGGGCGCGGCTCGTCCCTGAACTTCAGCTTTATCTGGTAGAGCATCATCGGGAGCTGCCTGTATGAGTTTATCTCGCCGCGCACCAGATCCGTGACCGACTCCTCATGGGTCATCGCCAGAACCATCTCCCTGTCGTTCCTGTCCTTGAACGACACCAGCTCCTTGCCCGCCAGCTGCTGCCACCTGCCCGTCTTCTTCCAAAGCTCGGCCGGGTGGACGAGGGGCATATCGATCTCCTGTCCGCCTATCGCGTCCATCTCCTCCCGGATGATGTCCTCTATCTTGCGGACGGCCCTCTGGGCCAGGGGGAGGAGCGTGTAGAGGCCGGAGGCGAGCCTTCTTATCATGCCCGCCCTCAAAAGGAGCTGATGGCTGGGAAGCTCGGCCTCAGCCGGTATCTCCCTCAACGTCCTGCCGAACATCCTCGACATCCTCATCTTCAACACCCCTCCCGACCTTTCTGGCCACGATTATCAGCCAATTCCCAAACCTTCCCCCGAACGTTATGCTTTGCACCTTGCCGAAGGGGAGCTTGTTGGCGGTTTTCATCTTGTGTTCGACCTCGAACCCCGCCCTTTGAAGCAGATCCAAAACCCGCTCCGTCGATATCGACCCGGGCGCCCCCTTTCTCCTCCTGAGCTTCGCTGCCAGCGACTCGCCCACGTGGGCCGTCAGGTAGAGTATCCCGTCCTCCTTCAGTGCGTCGTGAACCCTCCTCAAGGCCAGCTCCGGATCGTCCAGCTTATCTATCAGGTCGCACATCAGGATGACGTCGAAAACGCCCTTTATCTCCAGCTCGTAGACGCTGCCGTATCTGACGTTCAGCCCCTTCTCCTCGGCCAGCTCCAGCATCTCCTCGTCGGTGTCTATGCCGTATATCCGCTTGAACCCCAGGTTCCGCAGTATCTCCAGGTGATAGCCGTCCCCGCAGGCCACGTCCAGGACGGCGTAATCAGGGTTGAGCGAGGAGAAATATCTGATGAAGGCGGCGGTGCTCAATCTGTGTTCCTCGAGGATCAGCCTCGCCCGGGAGGGTATCCTCTCCCTCCCGAGCCTCCCCTCGGCCATCGCATCACCTCAGGCTAAACCTCCACCCTCCTGACATACTCCACGACGAGATCCCCCACCTCCGAGGTGGTGTATCCCATTTTCCCAGCGGACAGATCCTTGATCTTTCCGCTCGCCAGCAGCTCGGAGACAGCCCTGTCCACCAGCTTCGCCCCTTTCTCCTCGCCGATGTGCTCCAGCATCATCCCCATCGAGCAGATGGCCGCCAGCGGGTTGGCCATCCCCTTGCCGGCGTATTTGGGGGCGGAGCCGTGGATCGGCTCGAACATCGACACCCTGCCGGGGTGTATGTTGCCCGAGGCGGCTATCCCCATCCCGCCCTGGATTATCGCGCCCAGGTCGGTGATGATATCCCCGAACATGTTGCAGGTGACTATCACGTCGAACCACTCGGGGTTTTTGACCATCCACATCGTCGTGGCGTCGACGAAGGCGTAATCCTTCTCCACATCGGGGAACTCCCTCCCCACCTCGTCGAAGACCCTCCTCCACAGGTCGTGGGCGTGTATCAGCACGTTCGCCTTATCGCAGAGGGTCACCCTTTTCTTCTTGTTCCGCTTCCTGGCCAGCTCGAACGCGTATCTGACGCACCGCTCCACGCCCTTTCTGGTGTTGACCATCACCTGTATCGCCACCTCATCCGGGGTTCCCTTCCTCAGGAAGCCGCCTATCCCGGCGTAAAGCCCCTCGGTGTTCTCGCGCACCACCACGAAATCTATGTCCTCGGGCCCCTTATCTTTGAGCGGGGTCGGGACGCCGGGGTAGAGCTTTATCGGGCGGAGGTTGATGTATAGGTCGAGTGAGAAGCGGAGCTTGAGGATGATGCCGTGCTCCAGTATCCCGGGCTTCACCCTGGGGTCGCCGAACGCCCCCACCAGTATGGCGTCCATCTCCTTGAACTCCTCTATGGCCGAGTCGGGCAGCGTCTCGCCCGTCCTGAGGTATCTCTCGGCGCCGAAATCGTATTCCACCGTCTCGTAATCGAACCCGATCCTCTCGGCCACGGCGCGCAACACCTTGAGCGCCTCCCTCACCACCTCCGGCCCGATCCCGTCCCCGGGCAGAACGGCGATCTTATACATCGAAGCACCTCCATCCCCTATGCTTCACGACTCCCCCTTCGATTTCAACTCCTCAAGCTTCCTCCTCATGATCTGGTTGACCAGCCTCGGGTTGGCCTTCCCCCTCGTCAGCTTCATCACCTGGCCGATCAGGAAGCCTATCGCCTTCTCCTTCCCCTTGAGATACTGCTTGACGGGGTCGGGGTTCTCGGCTATGACCCTGTCGCACAGCTCGGAGAGGGCCTTCTCATCGCTTATCTGAACCAGCCCCTTCTCCTGGACGATCTCATCGGGCGATTTTCCGGTCTTGAACATCTCATCCAGAACTTCCTTGGCGATGCGGGTGCTTATCTTCCCCTCCTTGATCATCCCGATCATCCGGGCGAGGTTCTGAGGCGTCACCTTGCACTCGCGTATGTCGATCCCCTCCCTGTTGAGCAGCCCCATCAGATCGGTCATCACCCAGTTGCTCGCCGCCTTGGGGTCCCCGCACAGCTTCGCGCACTCCTCGAAGTAATCGGCCAGGTATCTGGAGGAGGTGAGCACCCTGGCGTCATACTCCGGCAGGCCGTATTCCTCCATGAACCTCCTCCGCCTCTGAAGCGGCAGCTCGGGCAACGTCCTCCTTATCTCCTCGACCCACTCCCTGTCGATAACGACCGGCACGAGATCCGGCTCGGGGAAGTATCTGTAGTCGTGAACCTCCTCCTTCTGCCTCATCGGCAGGGTGATCCCCCTCTCGACGTCTACCAGCCTCGTCTCCTGGACGACCTTGCCGCCGCTTTCCAGGATCTCGATCTGCCTCTTCTCCTCGTATTCGAGGGCCACGAGCACGGCCTTGAACGAGTTCTGGTTCTTGATCTCCGTCCTGGTCCCCAGCTCCTCGCTCCCCTTAGGCCTGACCGAGATGTTGGCGTCGCACCTGTAGCTGCCCTCCTCCATGTTGCAGTCGCTGACCTCCAGATATTCGAGTATCTCCTTGACCGCCTTGAAGAACTCGACGGCCTCGGCGGGCGAGCGGAGGTCCGGCTCGGTCACGATCTCTATAAGCGGCACGGAGGCCCGGTTGAAATCGACGTAGCTCTGGCTTCCGTCCCCCACACCTTCGTGGACCAGCTTGCCCGCGTCCTCCTCCAGGTGTATCCTCCTTATCCTGCACCGCCTTATCTGGCCGTTGAACTCGAAGTCGACGTATCCGTCGTATGCCAGCGGCAGGTCGTATTGGGATATCTGGTAGCCCTTCGGCAGATCGGGGTAGAAGTAGTTTTTGCGGTCGAACTTGCTGAACTCGGCGATCTTACAGTTCATGGCCAAAGCAGCTTTGATGGCGTATTCGAGCGCCTTCTTGTTGAGCACCGGCAGGACGCCCGGCATGCCGGTGCATATGGGGCAGATCTGGGTGTTGGGCTCGGCGCCGAACTCGGTCTTACAGCTGCAGAAAAGCTTGCTTTTCGTCGAAAGCTCGGCGTGTATCTCCAGGCCTATCACCGTCTCGTATTTGTCCTTAACCGACATCTTCCCCCCTCCGGAAAGCTCTGTTGAGGGCGTAATAGATGATGAGGGCCAAGGCCGCCGAGGCGACGGCCCAAGCGATATCGATCGGGCTCAGCTCCCCCTTAAATAGCTTGGGAGGCGTCAGCCCGCTCCGCTGAACCCGTGCTATCCTTCGGGCGACCTCCTCGCTCAGCCCGGGCTGAGTTCTCATCAGCCACCTGACCACGATCTCCTCGAAGTGAAGGTTGACG
>QNBQ01000282.1 GCA_003645735.1 Candidatus Poribacteria bacterium | reverse complement strand
TTCGGATTCGTGAACTTCCTTCTATCCATCATAGGCGTCCGCAATTTAGGACTCCTCCTCGTCCTCAAATATCGATTCTAAGATCTCCCTTTCCTCCTCCTGAGGCCTTTCCCTTTCAAGCTGAACGTTTAAGGCGAGGCTTTGAAGCTCTTTGACCAAGACGTTGAACGACTCGGGTATGCCGGGCTCGGGCGCGTTTTCGCCCTTGACTATCGCCTCATACATCCTGCTCCTGCCGACCACGTCGTCCGCTTTAACGGTGAGCATCTCCTGGAGGGTGTAAGCCGCGCCGTATGCCTCAAGCGCCCACACCTCCATCTCGCCCAGCCTCTGGCCGCCCTGCTGGGCCTTCCCGCCGAGGGGCTGCTGCGTGACCAGCGAGTAGGGGCCGATCGACCTGGCGTGTATCTTGTCGTCGACCATGTGGTGCAGTTTCATGATGTATGCCCAGCCGACCGTCACCTCCTGGTCGAACGGCTCGCCGGTCCTTCCGTCATACAGCCTCGTCTTGCCGCTTATAGGAAGGCCGGCCTTCTTCAGAAGCTCCTTGATGTCCTCCTCCCTCGCCCCGTCGAAGACGGGCGAGGCGATGTAGATCCCCAGCTCCTTAGCGGCCCAGCCCAGGTGGGTCTCCAGTATCTGGCCGATGTTCATCCTGGAGGGGACCCCCAGCGGGTTGAGGATGATGTCCACAGGAGTGCCGTCCTCCAGATACGGCATGTCCTCCTGGGGCAGGATCTTGGCTATGACGCCTTTGTTCCCGTGTCTGCCGGCCAGCTTATCACCGACCGATATCTTCCTCTTCGTGGCCACGTAGACCTTGACCAGCTTTATGACCCCCGGCTTCAGCTCCTCGCCGCTCTTTATCTTCTTGATCTTCTCGTCCCTCTCCTTCTTGGCCGCCTCGATCCTCCCCCTGGCCAGCCTCTTTATCCTGTTTATCTGCCTGGAGACCTCCGGATCCTCTACGACGAACTCCTCCACCGGCACGCCCATGTCCAACAGCTCCTGGGTGATCACCTCGCCTTTCCTGGCGACGATCCTCCTGTTCAACCTCACATCGGCCGCCAGCTTCTGCCCCAGAAGCAGCCTCTTTATCTCCTGCTCCATCCTCTGCTTTATCAGGTTGATCTTCGCCTCGCACTCCTTTTCCGCCTCCTTGATCCTCGCCTCCTCCCTTAGCTTGGCCAGCTTGTCCTTCTCCCTCTCCCTCCTGGAGAAGACCTTGACGTCGATCACCACGCCCTCAACTCCGGGCTTGGCGTAAAGCGATGTGTCGCGGACGTCGCTCGCCTTTTCGCCGAAGATCGCCCTCAACAGCTTCTCCTCCGGCCCCAGCTCCGTCTCGCCTTTCGGCGTCACCTTCCCCACCAATATGTCGCCCGGCCTGACGTAAGACCCGACCCTGATGATCCCCTCCTCATCGAGGTTCCTGAGCTGTTCCTCCGGGACGTTCGGGATGTCGCGGGTTATCTCCTCCCTGCCCAGCTTCGTCTCCCTCGCCTCGACCTCGAACTCCTCTATGTGGATCGATGTGAGTATATCCTCCTTGACGAGCCTGTCGCTTATGATTATGGCATCCTCGAAGTTATACCCTTCCCAGGGCATGAAGGCCACCAGCAGGTTGGCGCCCAGGGCCAGCTCGCCTTTATCCGAGCAGCTCCCGTCGGCTATGACCTCGCCCGCCTCCACGTGTTCGCCTACTTTAACCGCCGGCCTCTGGTTGATACAGGTGCCGCTGTTGGATCTCTGGAACTTTATCAGCTTGTAGACGTCGTATCCCATCTCGGTGAAGGAGTATTCGCCCCTGCGGCTGATCTTCTTCTCGTCCTCCAGATCAAGGGCCTCATCCGCCCTGATGATGATCTCATCCGCCGAGACGCTCTCGACCACCCCGCTTCTCCTGGCGACCACCACCGCGCCTGAATCGACCGCCGCCTTATGCTCCATCCCTGTCCCAACTATCGGCGCCTGGGGGATCAGCAGCGGAACGGCCTGCCTCTGCATGTTCGAACCCATAAGCGCCCTGTTGGCGTCGTCGTGTTCCAGGAACGGGATCAGGGAGGCCGAAACCCCCACGACCTGCTTCGGCGACACGTCGATGAAATCGACCTTCTCGACGGGCACCTCCGGGAAGTCCCCCTTATGCCTGACGACGACCAGCCTCTTCTCGTTTCCGTTCTCATCGATCACCACCCTGTCCCCCAGCAGGTATCCGTTTTCGTCCACCGGCGTGTTGGCGTGGGCTATGTAGTATTGATCCTCCTCGTCGGCCGACAGGTAAACTATCTCATCCGTGACCCGCCCGTTGACGACCCTCCGATACGGCGTTTCGAGGAAGCCGTATTCGTTTATCCGGGCGTATGTTCCCAGGGAGACGATCAACCCGACGCTCGGCCCCTCGGGGGTCTCTATCGGGCAGACGCGGCCGTAGTGGGTGTAGTGGACGTCCCTGACCTCGAAGGTGGCCCTGTCCCTGTGCAGCCCTCCGGGCCCCAGGGCGCTGAGCCTCCTTTTATGGGTCAGCTCATCGAGCGGGTTGGTCTGCTGCATGAACTGCGATAGCTGGCTGCTGCCGAAGAAATCCTTTATGGCCGCGCTTAAGGGCTTGTGGTTCACCAGATCGTGCGGGTGGGCCTCCTTTAGGTCCACAAGCGCCATCCTATCCCTTATCATCTTGGCCATCCTGGTCAGGCCCACCCTGAACTGGTTCTGCAGCAGCTCCCCCACGGCCCTGACGCGCCTGTTGCCCAGGTGATCTATGTCGTCGACCTCCCCCTCCCCGTTTTCGATGGCTATCAGGTATTTGAGGGTCTCGAGGATGTCCTTCCTGGTGAGGATGCGGACGCTCGGCTCCTGGTCATACCCGAACCTCTCGAGGATCTCCCTCCTCTCCTCCGGCGTCAGCTTCGAGAGGTTGGCCGCCACCTCCTTCCTGTCGGCGTCCTTCATGCCGAGCCTTTTGGCCGTCTCCTGGTAAAGCGGCGTATCGAGGAAGACGAGCGTCTCCAGCAGATCCAGGTCGCCCACCTCCATCCTCAGCTTCTTCTCCATCTTATACCTTCCGACGGGGGAGAGGTCGTATCTGACGGGGTCGAAGTAGAGCCTCTGGAACCTGAGCCTCGCGCTTTCGATCGTGGGAGGATCGCTGGGCTGGAGCTTGCGGAAGATCTCGACCAGCGCCTCCTCCTGCGAGGAGAAATCGTCCCTCTTCAAAGTCGTCCTCAGGCTCTCTATCCTCTCGGCGTCCTCCTCTTTGAGGACGGTCACTTTCTTGATCCCCCTGTCGTAGCACTCCTTAAGGATCTCGTATGTTATCTCGTCGTTGACCTCCGCTATGACCTCGCCCGTTTCGGGGTCAACTATCGGCTTGGCGACGACCCTCCCTATGAGGTAGGAGGGGAACGAGGGGTCGAGGACCTTCACCCTCTCGATCGAGCTGTTTTTGAGCATCTGAACCTCTATGTTCCCGATCCGCTCGCCCTTCGTCACTATAAGGTCATCGGTGTCGGGGTCGTAGACGTCCTCAGCGGCGACCATGTTGAGGAGCTTGTCGAACTCCTCCCTGCCGATCTCCACCTCCCTGTCCTCCCACGGCTTTATCTCGAGCTCCTCTTTTTCGGCGAACAGGGAGAGTATCTCCTCGTCCGTCTCCCATCCCAGCGCCCTGAGGATGACCGATGCCAGTATCCTCTTGCGCCTGTCGAGCCTTGCGTGGATCACGCCTTGGGCGTCGTATTCGAACTCCAACCAGGCGCCCCTGTAGGGGGTTATCTTGCAGGAGTAAAGCATCCTGCCGCTCGAATGCAGCTCCTTGCTGAAGGTGACGCCGGGGGATCTGTGGAGTTGGCTGACCACCACCCTCTCGGCGCCGTTTATGATGAAAGTTCCGCGCTCGGTCATCAGGGGAAGCTCGCCCATGTATACATCCGATTCGCGGAT
>QNBQ01000281.1 GCA_003645735.1 Candidatus Poribacteria bacterium | reverse complement strand
TTTGAGGATCGCCAAGGAGGCCAAGCTGCGGGGGAAGATCGTGATCATGGGAGGGGTGCACGTAACCTTCACCGCCGAGGAGACGCTCAGGTCCGGCTTCGTCGATTACGTGGTGCGGGGGGAAGGCGAGGAGACGGTCAGGGAGCTGATAACGGCCCTTGAGAGGGAAGGGAAAAATTTCGACCCTCGTAAGATCCGTGGGATATCTTGGCTCGACCCTGAGACGGGCGCCGTCCTCCACTCTCCTGAGAGGCCGCCCATAAGGGACATAGATTCGATCCCCTACCCGGCCAGACATCTGGTCGACATAAAGAGGTATCCCGTGAAGCTCAGCTCGCGCAGGGCGACCACGATGCTCACAAGCCGCGGCTGCCCCTTCAAGTGCAACTACTGCGTCATCCCCAACATGAACTCAGCTCTCTACAGGCGGAGGTCGGTCGAGTCGATCGTCGACGAGATAGAGCACATCCTCGAAGACTACGATGTGGGCGGCATACTATTTGTGGACGACAACTTCACCATAAACGTGAGGAACACGATCAGGCTGTGCGATGAGCTGCTCAGGCGGAGGATAGACATACTCTGGTGGTGTCAGTCGAGGGCCGACACGCTGCTCAAACACGAGGAGATGGTCGATAAGATGGCCCAATCCGGCTGTTACATGGTCTTCCTGGGGCTGGAGTCGCCCAACGAGAGGGTGCTCAAGGCTTACTATAAGAAGCTGAAGGGCGATGAGGGGGAGAGGGTCATAAGGCTTTTGGAGAAATACGGGATAAAGACGCTCGGATCGTTCATGATGGGCGAGATCAAGGAGACGGAGGAGGAGGTCGAGAACACGATAAACTACGCCACGCAGATCGACCTCGACTACGCCCAGTTCTCCATCCTCACCCCCTTCCCCGGCACCAAGCTCTTCTCGATGATCAAGGACAGGATCTTCCACTTCAACTGGGATCTGTTCGATGGAGCCCACTCGGTCTTCAAGCTGGATTACCTGACCAAGGAGCAGATAGAGGGGCTTTTGAGGAAGGCCTATAGGAAGTTCTATTTGCGTGCGAGCCGCATCCCCCAATACCTCAAGACGCTGCTTAAACCGGGCGGCCTGATGGACGGTTTGAAGGTTCTCAACAGGGTGATAAAAATTTCCAGGCTTCACTCCAATAACGCCGCGCCATGGACATCGGCAAGGTTATCGGAACAGTAGTGGCCACGAGGAAAGACCCTTCCCTGCATGGGATCAGGCTTCTCATCGTCCAACCCCTGGATGAGAGGCTCAACCCCATGGGTTCGCCGGTGGTGGCGACCGATACGGAGGGGATAGCGGGATACGGCGATCTGGTATACATGGTCACCGGGGGCGACGCCGCCGACGTTATACCGGGTAAGAGGGTCCCGGTCGACATCGCTATAGTCGGTCTGGTGGAGGAGGTCGTGCTGACGGAGGATTGACAAAGGATGTGGTTTTTGGTATTTTTGATTCTGGCGAACCCTTTCGCCTCGGCTCCTGAAGAGCCGATCTCTCCCTGGGGCGCGGCTTTGAGGTCGGCGGTTCTCCCGGGATGGGGGCAGATGGCGACCGGTGGGAAGTTTAAAGGTGTCCTCTCCTTCGCGCTCACAACGGGGCTGCTCTCCGCAAGTTGGGTCGTTTGGTCGGAATATAAGGAGATCTACAACGAACGATACGTGCCGGCTGCGCTCTCAAACTCGCCGCTGGCCGACCGATATTACGACCAGGCGAACCAGAGATACAAGCTGAGCAGAGGATTGTTGGTCGCGGCGATAGGCGTCTGGGTCTACAGCATGTTGGACTCATACGTGGACGCCCTGCTCCAAAACGCCGAGTTCAAAGCGAAAAGCCTGAAATTCGACATCAGCAGGCTCGACAGGATCGATCTGGAATTCAAACTAAGCGAGGGGGAGTCGAGGTTAAGCCTCAAAAAGGAATTTTAGGCTCTTCGGGGGTGTTTTGGAACATGCTTTCGAAGCCGAAGATCATTCTCGCAACGCTTCTCATCGGGGTGATGATCGGTTTCATGAGCTGCGGGGATGCGCCCAAGATAACCAAACCCCAGCCCAAAGAGTTCGCCATGATAAACGACGTGTTGAAGAACCGGTGGCAGAAGGGCTACATGATGGAGGACGTGGATCTCTACATGTCGGCCTATTGGAAGGAGGGGTTCCTCTACAGGTCGGACATGGGCACCAAGGACGACCCGACCGACGACGTGATATTCGACGACTGGAGGCAGGAGAGGGACGCCGCCATAAGGGTCTTCTCCAGGTTCGACGACATCGAGATCGAGCTGTCGGAGCCGCCCGAGATAACGATCCTCGAGCCGGGCAAAAAGGCGCAGGTTAAGAACCACTACAAGGTCCAGATGATGGCGGCCGAGGGAACGGTTCTGGAAGGGGGTTACACGGGGGTCTACATGGAGGGCGACAACACCTTCATCTTCGAATACAGGCAGACGGAGGACGGGAAGTGGGAGTGGAGGATAACGAAGTGGTATGACGAGGCGATCCCGCCGGAGGAGATAAAGCGGATGTATGGGCTTGAGTGAAGGGGGAAGTTTGAGCTTCGGGTCGGGGGCGTGGCGTCAGGCCATGCCCCCTTTTTGGTTTAGGGGGATGGGATGAGGCAGAGCTACCTTCAGGCATACATCGACCTCATAAGGAGGCGTTTCTTCGTCATAGCGGCCTCCTTCATCCTGATCGTCGGCTCGGCGTTGATCGCGGCGCTTCACATGGAGAGGGGGTATGAGGCCTCCGTTTTAATAGACGTCCGCTCGGAAAGCCTCCCCGCCTCGGCGTCGCTCATGAGAACGGTCCTCCTGGGAGGGGGCCAGGGCGCCCAGCTGGAGAACATATCGAGGCGAATTAAAACGGCGGCCTTCATGGAGAGGGTGTTAGAGGAGTTCGAGAGGGAATGTCCCAAAGGTTTTCCCCTGCTTCCCCCTCCCGGCTCGCTGGTCAAAAGGGTGAAGGCACAGGCGATCACCGACACGGTCATGTCGATAAGCGTGAGGCTGAGGGAGGGCGAGGGGGGCGCCCGCAACGCAGCTATCCTGGCCAACCTGATAGTCAAAACTCTCCAGGAGACGCTGAGCGCCGAAAGAAGGGCCAGATCCTCCGCCCAGCTCGATTTCATAAACTCGCGGATAGAGGAGGTCAAGAAGCAGATAGAGGAGCTCAAATCCAAAGCGCTCCGGTTCGCCGAATCGGAGGGCAACCCGACCATCTGGACGGCTCAGCTCAATCACATCCTGGCCCGCCAGGAGGCGCTCCTGCAGGAGAAGGCCAGGGCGGAGCTGGGGCTCCGGGCCGCCGAAAAGGCCCTGGAGGCCATAGAGGCCCAGATCAAGCTCATACCCGAGCTTTCCGAAACGGCCCAGACGATCTCCTTCAACCCCCTCTTCGTCAACCAGGCGAGCGAGCTGGCGAAGCTCAACCTGGAGATAGCCGCCGCCAAGCTCAAATACCCCGAGGACTCCCCCCAGATGAGGGAGCTGATGGCCAAAAAGAGGAAGCTGGAGGAGGAGATGAAGTCGATATCCGAGACGGCCGTCTCGAAAACGATCTCCCTCAACCCGGCCTACAGGGAGCTTTTGAGGAGCAGGCTCGAAAGCGAGCTGAGCAGGCTCAAATACGAGGCGGAGCTGAGGCTTCTGGACGAGAGGATAAACGCGCTCAAGAGCGAGCTTGAAGGTCTGCTCGCTCGGCTGCCCGAAAAGCAGCTCAAGTATGAGGAGCTGAGCAGGCGGATAGAGGGGAGCTACGAGCTGCTCAAGGAGCTTCTCAGCAGGAAGATCGAGGCTGAGATAATCCTGAACGAGGGGAACATCGTCACCAAAGCCGGCCCCTACGTGCGGAAGGGCGGGGTCATGCTGCTTGAGCCGGCCGAGCCGAACAGATACCCCGTCAGCCCGAACCTCAGGTTCATCCTGATC
>QNBQ01000280.1 GCA_003645735.1 Candidatus Poribacteria bacterium | reverse complement strand
TCATCAGCCAGTCCGGATCGGTCATCCTCACCTCCACCTCGACCCTCACCTTCTCCTTCCTGTGGTTCTTGACCGTTATCCTGTAGCTTTCGGCCACATCGGCCACAGCGATCCTCCCCCCCTTATCCCTCCGAACGTTCAGCTTCCTCCTCTCCACCAGCTCCTTTTTCACCTCCACCTCCCTGCTTTTGCCCAGCGCGAGCCTAGCCTCAGCCCCTATGGGCAGATCCGCAAGCTCGTCCTCGCTCAAAAAAGCCGTTCCCCCGTTCTCATCGCGCCTGTAGATGTGGACTATGCCCTTGGGCAGCTCGACCTTCCCCAGCCCGTGTTCCTCATCGTTGCGCAGCAGGTAGTAGACCTCCGTTAGCTCGCCGCCGGAGGCGGGATAGACGTAAAGCTTCCCGACCTTCACCCCTTCGATCCTGAAAAGCTCCAGACTCTTCGACTCCCCTCTATCGAGCGACAGCGCGGCAGCGGCCCCCGTGGGGAATTCTATCCGGGCGTTCTCGAACCTCTCGGCGCTTTTGTTCTGAACTTTAACCTCGAAGCCGAGCGCCCCCTCCACCTCATCGGGGCTTAAGATCAAGACGTATCTCCCCTCCCAGCCGAGCGAGCCGGTGAGGTAGGTGATGTATACGGGAACCTCCATCGGCTCGGAACACCTGACGCGCCACAGAAGGCTCGGAACCGACCCGGGCCGGATCGAGATCGACTCCACGACCACCTCCCCCCTCTCCGGGGCGGGCGCGATGTGGATCGAGTCGGGGTTTATGTCTATGCCCGTCCAGGAAAGCTCCACCAGGTTCTCGCCCGCCTTCAGCGTCACCCTCCTCATCTCCTGAACCAGCGCCGAGGAGGTATGGGGATGGAATCTGATCCTGACCTCCTCCCTCTGGGGGAGGACGACCAGCTCCACCCTGCCGAAAGCTTGAACGGGGATCAACGCCGCCAGAGATGTTATCAGAACGAAAAACCCCCTCATCGCTTCACCCCCTCCCTCTTGATCCTGACCTTATACCTCACCACCTCCTCGGCCCCGGGGCTGACCTCCAGCTTGAAAAGCGCCGTCCTGACGTCTTTCCTCTCGAACGGATGGCTGTTCTCGAATATCTCCCACTCCCCCTCGAACCACTCGTAAAGCTCCACCTGAACGGCCCTGTCCCTGTGGTTCCTCACCCTCACCTCATATCCCTCCTCCGTGTCGAACCCGCTCACTCTCCCCCAGTCGTTGAACCTGAGGTTGACCTTGGCGTAGCTGATCTGTTTCCTCTCGACCTTCACCCCCGGATCGGCCTCGACCCTTATCTCCACCTCCCCGCCCACCGGCGTGAACCTCATCTCGGCGTCTGAGGTCACAAGCGCGAGCTTGCCGTCCTCATCGCGGTAGATGATCATCCCCCCGGGCGGCAGGGGAGATCTCCCGAGCTTGTGCTCTTCATCGTTTTCGAACCTGTATTCCTTCCACAGCCTGTTTGAGTTGGACTCGAAGACGTAGACGATCTTAACGGGTATGTCCTCCGCCGAGAACATCGCCACCTTCTCGGACCACTCATCCCTCAGATCCACGGGCCTGTCGATCGAGAAGAGGTAATGCTCCGACAGCATCCCCGCCGCGCCGGCCTCCTCCATCCCGAACTTCGCCGGAGGGGGGGCCGCGGCTAAGGAGGGCGCGAGAGCTTTTCCGCCGGCCCTCATCTCCAGGGCCATCTTCCTCACCCGATCGGCCTGGACGGCCAGCTTCCTCAGCCCCTTCCTGTATCTCTCCACCCTCTTCCTGTGGATCTCACCGGCCACCAGCTTCAACCTCGCTTTCAGGAACTCCTCGCCGCTCTCGTTTTTGACCGTCGCGTAGGCCGTCAGATCCATCTCCCCTTTCTCCTCCGAGCAGACCGCCGTGTAGCTTATCCCCCAGTCCAGCCCGCCGATGAAATAGGAGACCTTCAGCGGCTTTTCGCCGGCGCTTTTGGAATCCACCTCCCATATGAGCGCGTTCTCATCGCCGGGCGGGAAGACGGCGTTTCTCACCCGGACGTCCGGGGATTCGGGGATCAACCGGATCGAAAGCGGGTCGATCCTCGTGTCAGCCCAGCTGAACCGGACCAGGTTGGCCCCCTCTTTGAGCGTCATCCGCCTCGTCTCCTCGACGTATGACAGATCCGCGCCCTTATAGACCGTGATAACAATCGACTCGCGCCCCGGCGTCGTGGCCAATTGTATCTGCGCCGAGGTGCCCGCCGTAAGCAGAGCGATCGATAGGACGACAAACGCTTTCCTCATCCCCTCCACCTCTCCTCCCTCATGTATTGGACGAAGCGGCGGGCGCATCTGTCCAGGTTCTCTTCATCGCCCCCGCCCTTCATGACCTCGCACATCTCATAGGCCACCCATCCGCCGTATCCTATCTCCTCCAGCGCCGAGAAGAAGCTCGGGTAATCGACGATCCCCTCCCCCATCGGCACGGCGTATATCCGATCCTCCCTCCTGACGTAGTTGGTCAGGTTCTGGTCGTAGATGTAGCGGGGCAGCCTGATGTAATCGGCGACGGTCGTGTGGACGATGTGGGGCGCGAGGCTTCTGACGGCCTCCTTCAGCTCCTCCCCGCTCAACCCCTGAAGCGTCGGCGTCCAGGCGTCGAAGGCCGCCTTGCAGTTCGGCTCGTCCACTTCCTCGAGCAGCCATTTCAGCGCCTCGTGATGCGAGGCGATATCGTGGTGGTTCTGGACGGCCAGGATCACGTCGTATTCGGCGGCCCTCCGAGCGGCCAGCTTCAGCCCCTGAACGCACGCCTCGAACATCCTCTCAAACGGGACGCCCGGCCGCTCGAACCCGGTGAAGACCCTCACGATCCCCGCCCCCAGATCCCTCGCCAGCCTGGCCAGCTCGCCGATGTAGACGGCCTGAACCTCCAGCATCGGCGTCATCGGCCTGTCGATCCCCGCTGTAAAATCGACGTATCCCGCCAGGCAGGCGACTTTCAGCCCGAGCGATTCGATCCTCTCCCTCAATCTCTTCCCCGCATCCTCGTCGTAGTCCAGGGGGGATACGTGAGGCCGTTTGGCCATGATCATCAAGCCGTCGAACCCCAGCTCCTTGGCCTTTTCGATGACCCTCTCTATGGGCAGACGGGCCTGGCCCTGCCAGACCCCCGCGTAGCTGACCGTGTGAAGCGCCAATCTCCACATAATCCTCACCTCCCTTCAGGATAGAAGCTTGATCTCGTTTCTATCCACCTCATCCTCCCACCTCCAGGCCCCCCTTCCGGGGGCTTTGAGCCGGCCGGACGAGTAAAGCTCGTAAAGCCCCGAATAGGTCGTGACGGGCATATCCCTGGACTTCACCTCCTCTATGAGCAGCTCCACGATCCTGCAATCCCTGCTCATCCTGTAGATGCTGTGTGGGTGGTAGATCAGGGAGATGTAGTCCAAGCCGAGCGAGATGGCCTTATCTATCCACGCCCTCTGGACGGCGATCTCCTCCTCAGGGGATTCAGGGGGGCGATTGGGTATGCCCCACCTCAGGACCGGCGGCCAGCACAGACAGAGCCTCGGCTCGAAGCTTTTGAGAACGTTGTCGTGCCAGCCGTGGCCCGGAAGCTCCAAAAGCTCCGGAAACCCCTCCTCGTCATACCAGTAGGCCTGCTGGAGGCCGGACGGGATCGAATCGGCGGGCCCCCTCAGATCGGTGCTGATGAACTTGACCCCGCACTCCCATATCACCCTCAGCCTCTCGCTCTCCCCCTGCATCCCCTTGAAAAACCCGCATCCGCTCCTGACCCCGATGCACTCCCTCCCGAACGCCTCCTCCACCAGCGCCTTCCCCCTCCCGATCTCCTCCCTCAGCTCGTCAAGCCCTATCCCCTTGCCGTGCATCAGGTTGTCCTTGAGCAGCTTATGCGAGTAGGTGTGGGATTGCAGATCGAAGAGCGGATCGTCGCCGAATATCCTTCTGAGCTCCTCCCC
>QNBQ01000279.1 GCA_003645735.1 Candidatus Poribacteria bacterium | reverse complement strand
GCGCTGGCCTGCGATCCGCTCTCGGCCTTCGGCTCGATAATAGGGTTCAACAGGGTCGTCGACCTGGAGACGGCCGAGGCTATAAGGGAGGCGGCCAGGACGGGGAGCTTCTCGGAGGCGATCATAGCCCCCGGATATGAGGAGGAGGCGCTGGAGCTGCTGAAAAAATCGAAGGACCGCAGGATACTGGAGGTCGGCTCCCTCAGCCCCAGGGATCCCGGCCTCAAAGAGGTGAAAGGGGTGACCGGAGGGGTGCTGGTTCAGGAGAGGGATCTCAAGATCGTGGAGCGGAGCCAGTTGAGGGTGGTGACCGAGAGGGAACCGACCCCCGAGCAGATGGAGTCGCTCCTTTTCGCCTGGAAGGTGTGCAAACACGTCAAATCCAACGCCATACTGCTGGCGCAGGGCAAGAGGACGGTTGGGATCGGGGCGGGACAGATGAGCAGGGTCGACGCCGCCATCATAGCCGTCCGCAAGGCGGGCGAGAGGGCCAAAGGGGCGGTCATGGCTTCGGATGCCTTCATCCCGTTCCGGGATACGGTCGACATAGCCGCCGAGGCGGGGGTCGTGGCCATCATACAGCCCGGCGGCTCCAAGAGGGACGAGGAGGTCATACAGGCCGCGAACGAGCACGGCATCGCAATGGTCTTCACCGGGATGAGGCATTTCAAGCATTGAGGGATCGGAGGGGCGAGCGATGAAGGTGATGGTGGTGGGGAGCGGGGGCAGGGAACACGCCCTCGCCTGGAAGATAGCTCAAAGCCCGCTGGTCGACAGGATATACTGCGTCCCCGGTAACGCCGGGATGGCCAAGGTGGGGGTCTGCGTCGACCTGCCCATAACGCCGGACGGCTTCGACAGGCTGGCCGATTTCGCCGAGAAAGAGGGGATAGACCTGACGGTCGTGGGGCCCGAGGCGCCGCTCGTCGCGGGGATAGTCGACGTCTTCTCCGAAAGGGGGCTCAAGATCTTCGGGCCGACCAAGGCGGCGGCCCAGATCGAGGACAGCAAGAGCTTCAGCAAACGGTTCATGTTACAGCGCGGCATACCCACCGCCGAGGGGGTCTCGTTCTCCGATCCGGACGAGGCGATCGATTACATCAAGTCGAAGGGCGCCCCGATAGTGGTCAAGGCGGACGGATCGGCGGCGGCCGGCAAAGGCTCCTTCGTCTGCATGGAGGTGGAGGAGGCGATAAACGCCGTAAAGGCCATCATGGTCGACAGGATCTTCGGCGAGGCCGGCAGAAAGGTCGTGGTGGAGGAGTATCTGGAGGGTGAGGAGGCCTCCTTCATCGTGCTGACGGACGGGGAGACCGTCCTGCCGCTCGTCACCTCCCAGGATCACAAGAGGGCCTACGACGGGGATAAAGGCCCCAACACCGGCGGGATGGGGGCCTATTCGCCCGCCCCGGTCGTCACGGACCGGATGGCCCGGGAGATAATCGAGAGGATCATCCTCCCGACGGTCAAGGGGCTGAGGGAGGAGGGGAGGCCGTATGTCGGGGCGCTTTACGCCGGGCTGATGATAACCGACGAAGGCCCCAAAGTCCTGGAGTTCAACTGCAGGTTCGGCGACCCCGAAACGCAGGTCATCCTCCCCAGGCTGGAGTCCGACCTCGTCCCGGCCCTTTTGGCCTGCATAGAGGGGAGATTGAGCGAGGTGAAGCTGAAGTGGAGGGATGAGGCGGCGGTCTGCGTGGTGCTGGCCTCAGGGGGGTATCCGGGGAGATACGAGAAGGGGAAGGTCATCGAGGGCGTTGAGGAGGCGGAGGAGATCGAAAACGTGGTGGTCTTCCACGCCGGGACGGCCGTTAAGGAGGGAAAGCTCGTCACCAACGGCGGGAGGGTCCTGGGCGTGACCGCGCTGGACAGGGACATCCCCTCCGCCATAAGGAGGGCCTATCGGGCCGTTGAGAGGATCAGGTTCGAGGGGATGCATTACCGGAGGGATATAGGCCACAGGGCGCTCAGAAGGCTGGGGCTCCTATGAGGGGGACGCTCATCCCTTCGCTCCTCTTCCTCGCCATAGCCCTTGGGTCGGCCGCCGATGAGCTGGCCGCCCTCCTGCCGGGAGGGTCGGTCGGAACCACCGACGACGCCCTCTCCACCTTCATCAATCCCTCCAACCTGGCCTTCAGGAAGGGGTTCAACGCCTGCCTCTCCTACGGCTACCGCGGCCGATCGAAAGGGGAGCACGTCCTGGCCGCCTCGATCTGGGGAACCGGCTTCGGGCTCCAGATGATCGGGGGCGAGGAGGGGTTCTGGAGGTGGACGCTTTCGAACGGGTGGAGGGTTATCGATCGGCTCTCGCTCGGCGTCGCCTACAGCTGGTTCTCCTCGGACGACGAGGAGATCGATAAATTGAAGATCTGGGACGTGGGGGCCGCTTTCAGGACGCGCCTCCTATCGATCGGCCTGGTTTTGAGGAACGTCAACCGCCCCAAGCTCAAAGGGGAGAGGATCAACCCGGTCTATGAGATCGGGATCGGGTTCAGGCCGGGGACGGACAGGCTGACCCTCTCGATGGATCTGATCAGAAGGCGGGGCGAGGAGGGATGGAGGAAGGTTTTCGCCGTCGAGGCGATCCCCGTCGACGGGATAGCCCTGAGGGTGGGGGCTGAGGGAGATGGGCGGTTCGAGCTGACCTTCTCGCTCAACTTCTCCCATTTCGGGGTCGGCTCGTTCAACACCTTCGACTCGGAGAGGGAGCTCAGGGATGGGATCGGGCTGGTTTACCTTTCGGGCCCGATGATGAGGTCGATCTTCTCCCGCAGGAGGGAGGTTTTGAGGGTGGGCTCGAACGCCGCCGAGGTTCTGAGGAGGGCTATGGACGACCCGGGCGTCGTGGGGGCGGTTTTGGAGCTGGACGAGCTGAGCGGCGGGATGGGGAGGCTTCAGGAGCTGGAGGGGATATGCAGGAGGTTCAGGTCGAAGGGGAAAAAGCTCTTCGGATACGGGGTCGAGATCTCGACCGGGGGATACCTGATCGGCTCCGTCTGCGACGAGCTTTACATCCATCCCTCGGGCGAGCTGAAGCCGGTGGGGCTGAGGGCGGAGCAGATCTTCATCAAACGGCTGCTGGAGAGGATGGGGGTCGAGGTGGAGATGGTCAGGGAGGGGAGGTATAAATCGGCGCCCGAGCTTTTCACGAGGGAGTCGAGCTCCCCCGCCAGCCGCGAGGCCGAGGAGTCGCTGCTGGACGACCTCTTCGACCAGCTGCTGGAGGACATATCGCGCAACAAGGGGTGGGGGGCGGAGGAGGTCAAGCGCATCATAGACGGCGCGCCCTACACGCCGTCGGAGGCCGAGGAAAAAGGGCTGGTCGACGGGGTGATATACAGGGATCAGATCGAGGAGAGGGTGAAGAAGGCCCTGGGAAAGGTCAAGCTGATCGACGGGAGCGATTACCTGAGGAGGAGGTGGGCGGAGAGGTCCTGGGCGATTCCGCCCAAGATCGCGCTGATCAAGGCCGAGGGGGTGATGGTTGAGGGGGAGAGCTATCGCGACCCGATCTCGGGCTTGACGCTCATGGGGTCGAGGACGATATGCGAGGCGTTGAGGAAGGCCAGGGAGGATAGATCCATCAAGGCGGTGGTTTTGAGGGTGGACAGCGGAGGGGGTTTCGTGGCGGCGGCGGATGATATCTGGAGGGAGGTTCTGTTGACGAAGGAGCGGAAGCCGGTCGTCGTCTCGATGGGGGACATCGCCGCCTCCGGCGGCTATTACATAGCCGCCCCGGCCGACAGGATCTTCGCCATGCCCGGCACGATCACCGGCTCCATCGGCGTCTTCAGCGGCCTCTTCAGCCTCAAGGATTTCTACCGGAGGATAGGCGTCAACAAGGAGATACTCAAGCGCGGCGAGAACGCCGATCTCGGCTCGGATAGCGCCGAGCTTACCCCTCGAAAGAGGGAGGCGATCGCCAAGCAGGTGAGGGAGATGTATCGCTCCTTCCTGAGGAAGG
>QNBQ01000278.1 GCA_003645735.1 Candidatus Poribacteria bacterium | reverse complement strand
GCGGTCTTCGGGGCGACCGATGAGCTGCATCAATATTTCGTCCCGGGCAGGGAGGCCAGCCCGTTCGATTGGATGGCCGACGTGGGCGGCGGGATCATCGCGGCGGCGGGCGTCAGGATCGTCAAGGGGAGAAAAGGGGAGGTCAAGGGATGAGGGGGATCGCTTTTCTGCTGATCTGTCTCATGATAGGCGCGGCGCTCCCGCCCCTGGCCGAGGGGAGGGGCGTTTCCAAGCTATCGATAGCCCTCTTCGCCCTGGGGATCGCCTCGAAGTTCGGCAGCGCCTACGCGGCGAAGCTCGCCAACGAATCATACGACGCCTACCTCCACACGGCGGTTCAAAGCGAGATGCAAAAGAAGCTGGACGAATACAGGTTGAGAAGGGATGTCAGCCGCGGCCTTTCGGCGGCGTCGATAGGTTTCACGGCCATAGGCGCCATCTACTCCTTCTACAAAGCCCTCTCGCCCCCGCCGGAGCAACCCGTCTCAATGCATATCCGGCGGAGGGGGGATGAAGTGGCTCTCTCCTTAAAGGTCAGGTTCTGAAATCCCATGCCGGGGAGGTCGGCCATGTTGAAGGTGGGGATACTGGGGGCTGGGACGATGGGGAGCATGCATGCAAACTGCTACGCCCAGCTCCCGGACGTCGAGGTCGTCGCCATAGCCGATAAGAGAACCGATCTGGCGCGTAAGGTGGCCGAGCCGCTGGGGGCGCGGGTCTACGAGGAGGCCGATGAGCTGATCGAAAAGGCCGATGTGGACATCGTCGACGTCTGCCTGCCGACGCCGATGCACAAGGAGTTCGTCGTGAAGGCCGCCAGAGCCGGGAAACACGTCTTCTGCGAGAAACCCCTGGCCCTGACGATCGAGGACGGCGAGGAGATGATCAACGAGTGCGAGAAGGCGGGCGTGAAGTTCATGGTGGGGCACGTCCTCAGATACTTCCACGAATACGTGGCGATCAAGAAGCAGATAGATGCCGGGGCGATAGGCAAGCCCGCCGTGGTGCGCGCCTCCCGCTGCGCCAGCCAGCCGCTCGGCTGGCAGGACTGGTATAGGAAAAGGGAGATGAGCGGAGGGGTGTGTCTGGATCTGATCATCCACGACTTCGACTTCCTCAGGTGGTGCTTCGGAGATGTGGAGAGGGTCTACGCCAAGGGGACGACCTTCACCGACATCCCGGTCGAATACGCGCTGGTGACGCTGAGGTTCAAAAACGGGGTGATAGCGCACGTGGAGGGCAGCTGGGCGCACAGCGGGTTCTTCACCACGTTCGAGGCGGCCGGAACCGATGGGCTGCTCTATTTCGACAGCAGGACGGCCTCGCCGATCAGGATCTTCGTCAGGAGGAAAGGGGAGGAGAAAGCGGCGGTCGAGGTGCCGGAAAGCCCGGTCAACGAAAGCCCATATCTGAGGGAGATAAGGCACTTCGTCGAGTGCGTGGCCCAGGACAAAGAACCGGAGATAACGGGGCGGGACGCCCTGGAGGCGATAAGGATCGCCATAGCGGCCCTCGATTCGATGAAAACGGGCAAACCGGTGACCCTCTGAAGGGTCCTTTGGAAGGGGGTGTCGAGATGGTCAAGGTCGGAATGATAAGCTTCGCCCATATGCATGCATATAGCTACGCCTCATGTCTCAAGGAGCTTCCGAACGCCGAGATAGTCGCCATCTACAACGAGGACACCTCCATAGCGGACGATCTGGTGAAGCGGTTCGGCGGGAAGTTCTTCGACGATTACCACAAGCTGCTGGAGGAGGATCTGGACGCCGTGATCGTCTGCTCAGCCAACGCCGACCACAAAGAACACGTCGTGGCGGCCGCCGAGGCGGGCAAACACGTGCTTTGCGAAAAACCTATAGCCACCACGATAGAGGACGCCGAGGCGATGATAGAGGCCTGCCGCAAGGCGGGGGTCAAATTCGGGATAGCCTTCCCCTGCAGATACATCCCGGCGGTGAGGAGGGCTAAGGAGGCGATCGAGAGAGGCGAGATCGGGAGGATCGTGGGCATCAAGGGGACGAACCACGGGACGATGCCGGGCGGGTGGTTCGTGGTCAAGGAGAAAAGCGGCGGGGGGGCGGTGATGGATCACACGGTGCACGTGGTGGATCTGTGGAGGTGGTTCATGAAGAGCGAGGTCGTGGAGGTATACGCCGAGGCCGACACGCTGATACACGACATAGAGGTGGACGACGTGGGGATGTTGACGCTGCTCTTCGACAACGGGGTCTTCGCCACGCTCGACACCAGCTGGTCCCGCCCCAAGGCCTTCCCGACCTGGGGGGACGTGACGATGGAGATCGTCGGCGAGGAGGGGGTCATCTCGCTGGACGCCTTCGCCCAGGACTTCGACCTCTACAACAACAAGGTCATGAAGGCCCAGTGGATCTACTGGGGCGATAACATGGACATGGGGCTGATCTCCGACTTCATAGACAGCGTCGAGAAGGACAGGCCGTTCATGATAACCGGCGAGGACGGGCTGAGGGCGCTTGAGGTCGTGCTGGCCGCCTATAAATCCGCCGAGACGCACCAGCCGGTGAGGCTGAGGTGATGACGGGATGAGGGTTCTGGGGGTCATACCGGCCAGATATAAATCCTCCAGGTTCGAGGGGAAGCCGCTGGCGGACATACTGGGCAAGCCGATGATCCAGCACGTCTACGAACGCGCGATCAGGGCGAGGAGCTTCGACCTGATAGTTGTGGCGACCGACGACGAGAGGATATACGAGGCGGTCAAAAAGTTCGGGGGGGAGGTCGTGATGACCTCCCCCGACTGCCCCACCGGCACCCACAGGGTCGCCGAGGTCGCGAAAGACGTGGAGTGCGAGATCGTGGCGAACATCCAGGGGGACGAGCCGCTGCTTGAGCCCGAGATGCTCGACTCCATCGTCCAGCCCCTGTTGGAGGATCCCTCCATACCGGTCTGCACCCTGGTTCAGAGGATAACGAGCGAGGAGGATTTCAGGAACCCGAACGTCGTGAAGGTGATAGTCGACAGACAGGGTTTCGCGATGTATTTCTCCAGGGCGCCCATACCGGGGAACAAGGATCTCTCCTGGAACCCCGAGGCGCCGATGTTCAGGCACATAGGCCTTTACGCCTACAGGAAGGAGGCGTTGATGTGGTTCGTCAAGACCCCTCCCGCCCCGTTCGAGAGCGCCGAAGGCTTGGAGCAGCTAAGGTTCCTGGAGCACGGCTTTAAGATCAAAGTGGTCGAGACGGAACACACGACCATAGGGGTCGATACCCCCGCCGATCTGGAGAAGGTCATAAGGAGGCTTAAGGGCTGTGGTTGAGAGGGCCAAGCGGCCGACCCTCCTGCTGGAGAAAAAGAGATACACCTACCGCGACTACCTGAGCTTCCCCGACGACGGTTACACCTATCAGATAATCGACGGGGAGGTCTTCATGGCTCCCGCTCCTTCGCCCTATCATCAGAGGATATCGAGGAATATCGAGTTTATCCTCTGGAGGTTTGTATCGGAGAGAGGATTAGGCGAGGTTTTGGATGCGCCGTGCGATGTAGTCCTATCCGAGGAGAACGTCGTCCAACCCGATTTGCTCTTCATCTCCAGGGAGAGGCTCAGCATCATCGGCGAGGCCAGCGTGAACGGCCCCCCCGATCTCGTGGTCGAGATCATCTCACCCTCCACGGAGACGCTGGACAGGGAGGTTAAGAGGAGGCTATACGAGCGATTCGGCGTCAAAGAGTATTGGGTGGTCGACCCCGAGAGGAGGGAGATAGAGATCTGGCTTTTGAGGGAGGGGCGGTTCGAGCTGTATGGCCGATTCGGGCCGGGTCAAACCCTGACCTCGCCCGTTTTAAAGGGGTTGGAGTTCGAGGTGGGGGAGGTGTTTTAAGCGATGACAGGGATTCGAGTGGGGGAAAAGGTGAAATACACCTACCGGGATTACCTGAGCTTCCCCGACGACGGCTACACTTATCAGATAATCGATGG
>QNBQ01000277.1 GCA_003645735.1 Candidatus Poribacteria bacterium | reverse complement strand
CTCGTCGTATACCAGCCCGAAGATGATGTGCGCGTCCTCGTCGGCCGCCTCGTAGATGACCTCGAGGGCGTCGTTCAGCTCGTGCAGCTTCATATCGGGGCCGCCCGTCACGTTGACGAGTATACCGGTGGCGCCTTGGATCGAGACGTCCTCAAGCAGGGGGCTTGAGATGGCCTTTTCGGCGGCGATCTGCGCCCTGTTTTCGCCCGAAGCTACCCCTATTCCCATCAACGCCCCGCCCTTTTCGGACATGATCGTCTTCACATCGGCGAAATCGACGTTTATCTCGCCGGGGATCGTGATTATGTCCGATATGCTCTGAACGCCTTGGCGGAGCACGTCATCGGCTATCCTGAAGGCGTCGGCGACCGTCGTGTTGCGATCGACCACCTCCAGCAGCCTCTGGTTGGGTATGACGATGACCGTATCGGCCACCCCTTTCAGCTTCTCTATCCCTTCCTCCGCTTGGATCTTCCTCCTCTTCCCTTCGAAATCGAACGGCCTGGTCACCACGGCCACCGTCAGCGCCCCGGCTTTCTTGGCCAAGTCGGCTATGACGGGCGCCGCTCCGGTTCCCGTCCCGCCGCCCATGCCGGCGGTTATGAAGACCATATCGGCCCCCGAGACGATCTCCTCCAGCCTCTCCTTATCCTCGAGAGCCGCCTGTTCGCCTATCTCCGGATTGGACCCCGCCCCCAGCCCGTGGGTTATGTTCTCGCCTATCTGGATCTTTATGGCCTCCTCGCGGCATCTGCGCAGCGCCTGCACGTCGGTGTTGACGACGTAAAACTCCACCCCCCTCAGGTTCGCCTCTATCATCCTGTTTACGGCGTTGCCTCCCCCGCCGCCGACCCCTATCACCTTTATTATCGCGGGGGTAGCGACTTCATCCTTTTCGAACTCTATCATCTAGTATCCCCTCCACGCTTGGTTTGAGCTTAATATATTTTAGCCGAAAACGGAGCCGATGGAAAGGGGTTTGGCCGTCCCTCTCAGAAGTAGTCGGCGAACCACTCCTTCATCCTCCTGAGGATCTCCTCGAACTGCCTGGAGCTTTTGAACCGGGCCTTGGGCCTTTTGCCCTTCTGCCTCTCCTCGGCCCCGAAGATGATCAGGCCGACGCCGGTGGCGTATATCGGGCTGTTTACTTTATCGACCAGCCCCTTGAGCTGCCTGGGATACCCTATCCTGACCGGCATATCGAACATGTATTCGGCCAGCTCCGGCAGCCCCTCCATCAGGGCGCATCCGCCCGTCAATATCACGCCGCCCATTATGACCACTTTGCTCTTCTCGATTTCCCTCGCCACAAGGTCGAGTATCTCCATCATCCTTGGCTGGATGATCTCGGCCAGCACCCTCCTCATTATAAGCCTGGGTCTTCTGCCGCCCGGGAGGGAGACGGCGACCGTCTCGGTGTCGTCCACCAGATCCACAAGAGCGCACCCGCTCTGCTTTTTGATCCTCTCGGCCTCCTGAGGCGTTATTCTTAAGCCCATCGCTATGTCGTTTGTCACGTGCCAGCCACCCAGGGAGAGGACCTTTGTGTGCATCAGGGCGCCGTTTTTGAAGATCACGATGTCGGTTGTGCCGGCCCCCATGTCGACAAGCACCGTCCCGATGTCCTTCTCCTGATCGGTCATGACCGCCTTGCTGGACGCCAGCGGCTGCAGGACGATGTCCTCGACTGACAGGCCGGCCATGTGGACGCTTTTGACCAGGTTTTGAGCCGATGTGACGGCCCCGGTTATTATGTGCACGTGCGCCTCCAGCCTCACCCCGTGCATCCCCACCGGATCCTTAATCCCGTCCTGCCCGTCCACCACGAACCCCTGGGGTATGACGTGTATGACCTCCCTTTCTACGGGGATCGCCAGGGCCTGGGCGGCGTTTATCGCCCGATCCACATCGGCCTGGGTTATCTCATGGTTCGGCCCCGAAACGGCGACAACTCCGCTGACGTTCGTCCCCATTATGTGGCCGCCGGCGATGCCGGCGTAAACCGAGCTTATCTCCACCCCGGCCATCAGCTCGGCGTCCTCAACGGCCTTCCTTATGGAGGCCGCCGTCTTCTCTATGTCGACCACAACCCCCCTTCTAAGCCCCTCAGAGGGAGCCACGCCGACCCCTATGACCTCGATCTCATCCAAATCGCCGGAACCGATATCAGCGATAATTGCAGCGACCTTGCTGGTGCCGATATCCAATCCGGCGATTATGTTCTCCCTCGCCATCTCTCAAATCCCTCCGCAGTAAACTAGCTTTTCGTCCCTAGCATCGATGTATCCCCCTTCCAGCCCCGCGTTCTTCCTGATGGAGTAGACCAGAAAGCCGTTTTCAAGGCCCTCCTCTAAGTTCGTAACGCTTAAGATCAGCTCCGTCCCGTCCTCCATCAGCACCCTCAGCCTCACAGGACTGTCCGCCCCGATCGAGACCACCCGGTCGAACATCGCGGGGTAGATCAGCCGAATGAACCTCAACACCGAAAGGGAGATCCTCACAAGCTCCCCTTCGTCTTCCAAGACATCTATCACCTTTAACCCCTCGAACCTGGAGGGGGATACATCCTCTTCCAAAACGACCCCTTCCTCATCTATCAGATGATACCTCCCCCCCGAACTTAAGAGGGCGGCCGGCTTCCTCTCCTGAACTCGGATGATGACCTCCCCTGACATCCTCTTATCAACCTCAACGGATTTCAGAAAGCTAAACCGGGAAAGCAGAGTTGAACCGATGCGATCGGGATCCACCTCTTTCATCTCGATCCCCAGCCTAACCCCGGAGGCCGAGATGATCTCCCCTGTTGAGAGATATCGATTGCCCACGACCGTTATCCTGTCCACAAGCAACACCCTGCCCGACCCGGATACATAGGCCCTCAACCCTATATAGATGATAGCTGACAGGACAAGCAGGCACAAGATCAACCTACCGATCTTGGGCTTCCTATCCGACGATCTCGATCTCAAGCTGTAACCGGATACCCGTCTTGGCCGCGACCTCATCCCTCACCCTCTCGATGAGCTTTATTATATCAGAAGCGGTGGCCGTTCCCAAGTTCACGATGAAATTGGCGTGCAGGTTCGACACCATCGCCCCCCCTTCGGTCGCCCCTTTAAGCCCACACCTCTCTATCAAAGCCCCCGCCGCCAGCCCCGGGGGGTTCTTGAAAACGGAGCCCGCGCTCGGAAAACCCAGCGGTTGCTTCATCCTCCGCTGTGCGAAGAGCTCCTCCATCAGCCTTTTAACCCTCTCCCTCGAGGATCTTTCAAGCTTGAGCTCAGCGCCGGTCACACACAACAGCTCCTTCAAACTGCTCTCCCTGTAACCGAAATCGATCTCCTCCCTCGGCCTCCTCACCTTCTCCCCTTCGAACGTTATCCCCTCAACCGTCACGACGAGATCGCCGATTTGCTTCGAGTGTGCCCCCGCGTTGTTTATGAGCGCGCCGCCCACCGTGCCGGGGATGCCGTAGGCGAACTCCAAACCCGAAAGCCCCCTCTCAGCGGCCTCAGCGGCCAGCCTGCTCAGAGAAACCGCCGCGCCGCATCTCACGATCTCCCCATCGAACTCCGCCCAATCAAACCCCCTCCCCAGCTTGACCACTATCCCGTCGAACCCCTCGTCCTTGAAAAGCAGGTTCGTCCCGTTGCCTATGATCTTGAACTTCAACCCCAGCTCCCTGGCCGTTTTATAAAGCTCGACGACCGCCTCCTCCGTCTCGGCCACGGCGAAGAGCTTGGCCGGGCCGCCGACCCTGAAGGAGGTGTGGTTCGACATAGGCTCCTCAGGCCTTATCTCGCTCACGCCATTTATCCGCCTAACCCTCTCCAGCAAGCCTGTCGCGCAGCTCATAGGCCACCCTCCAAACATCCCCCGCCCCGACGGTTATCACCAGATCCCCCTCCCTGACGATCTCCATTAGCCGCTCGACCACATCCTCCAATCTCGGGATGTAGGTCACGTT
>QNBQ01000276.1 GCA_003645735.1 Candidatus Poribacteria bacterium | reverse complement strand
ATGGCGGCCAGCGCTCTGGCCGTCTTCAGCTGCTCCTCCTTCAGCCTCACCTCCCCCAGCTTGGCCCTCCAGCCGGAGATGAGCGGGAGGATCAGGAGGTAGATCACGGCGAAGGCCGCCGCTATGCCGACGAGGATTAAACCGAACTTCTCCCTTTTGGTCAACGGCCTCATCTTCCCACCTCGGCTACGCCTCCCCCGGCAGCCGGCGATGGGATGCCCGATCCGGAGAGGATCTCAGGGGCTTTGGGGGAGATCTTGAAGGTTATCTGAACTTGGACGATCGGCCTCTTGTTCTTTTCGACCGTGGAGAGCTGTCCCTGTTTGACCTCCTCGAAGAGGGGGGAGCTCTCAATGGCCTGAATAGCCCTGCTCACATCCTCGTGTGAGGCCGCCTCGACGTTCACCGTCACCTTCCCCTTCTTGTCCATCATGAAGTTCGTGAAGGCTATCCTGGTTCTGTCGGGGAAGAGGATGCTCAGCTCCCTCAACACGTCCAGGGGCGTCACCTTAGGGGCGACCATCAGATCGACCATGGCGAGGTTCCTCAGCAGCGTGGATTTAGCCTTTTCGCTGACGGCCTGCATCCTCGCCAGCTCCGCCTCCAGCCTTTTCATCCTCACCTCCACCGACCTGTTCCAGATCGTCAGCCCTCCCAGGATAAGCGTGATACCCAGGGCCGCGGCCGCGGCGTAGCTGATTATCCTGGCCTGCCTCCTCTTCCTCTCCCTCCTCTCCTTCTCCTCGCGCGGTATGAGGTTGGCCAGGGGAGCTGACTCGGCCGCCGCCTTCGCCAGCCCGAGGCTCAGCCCGAAGAGAGCCCCCAGTTCTCCCAGCGCCTCACCCCCGGCGATCTCCTCGGCGGGGTTCCACCTCACCGCCCTGACGCCCAATCTCTCGCTCATCCTCAGCTCCAGCCCCCTCAGCCTCGCCCCGCCGCCGCACAGCAGGATCAGGCCCGGTTTCGATCTCATCTCGCCGATCATCTCCCCCACAAACGCCTCGATCGATCTCTCCACCTCCAGCAGGAACCTATCAGCCCACCTGTTGACGGCGTCGAGCATGAGCCTCCTCTCCTCATCGGGGGTGTGCTCCTCCTCTCCCCCCTCTCCCGGCAGGCTCAGCTCGGCGGAGGGCAGGTAGGCCGCCTCGATCTTCCTCCTCTCGGCCTCATCGAAGCTCAGCCCCAGGGCCTGAGCTATGGAGTTCGTGAGGGCGTCGCCCGCCACGGGGAAGCTCCGGGTGAAGGCCGGCCTGCCGCCGGCCATCAGGCAGATGTCCGTCCTGCCCGCTCCCACATCCAGAACCGCCGCGACCCCTTCGATCCCTTCCCTCTCGATCCTCCCCGCCGCCAGCAGCGCCGTGGCGAAGATCGAGGGGACGATCGCCTCGACCTCGACCTCCGCCTCCCTCAGGATCGACATCAGCCTCTCGACCGACTCGCGCCTGGCCGCTACGTATTCGAGCGACAGCCTCCCCTCCACCTCGGCGACGTTCTGTATGTCCCCCACCGCCTCCTGGATGGGGAACGGCATCTCGGGCATCACCTGCATCTCGACCAGGCTCATCAAGTTCGACCTGTCACGCGGCCTGGGCAGATCCGAGACCTTTCTCACCGTTACGAGCGATCTGGGGATGGATACGTAGAGGGGCCTGTCCACCTTCCCGGCCGCCTCTTTGACGGCCGATGCTATCTCCCCCTCATCCGCCCCTCTCCTCAGGGGGAGGTAGACATGCTCGGTTAACCTGGCCCCGCCGTCGTCCACCTCTATCTCGACCGCCTTCACGGCGCTGGCGCCTATGTCTATGGCCGAAAATCTCCTCCTCTTGGCCACTTCTTACCTCTCCCTCCAGAACTTGATCTGAACCCTTTGGCCGCTCCTATCGACTATCCCCATGCAATAGGCCACTTCCTTGCCGTCGGGCGCCACCCCGTATGACTCTATCCTGAAGACGTCCGACCTGCACGTCAGCAGAGGGCCTATCTGTTTGAGGGTTTCGACGTTGATCCCCTCCACATCCAGCAGCTCCCCCAGGTTTTGAAACGGCTTGCCGGAGCTTTCGGGGTTGTTCTGATCGACCGTCCTGGCGTTCACTATCGCCGCCGCCTTCTCCTCATCCATCCCCGGCAGAACGGCCAGTATCTCGAGCGGAACGGTGTTGATGTTTATCAGCCCCGGGACGGGTTTGTCGTCGTAAACGGTTATCTTATCGGCTATCGATCTCAACTCCTCCTCGGTTATCACCTTCGCCTCCCTGATCTGCCCCACGCTCCGATACCCGCCGATCTGATCCCTGTATCTTATGACGTCCTCGGCCACCCCCTCGTCAAAACCCGGCAGCGATCTGAGCTGGTTGACGTCGGCGGTGTTGATGTTGATCCTCTTCTCGTCGCTTTTCCCCGATGTTTTGAGCCTCCCTTTGACCTGATCGTAGACGCTCTGGCTCACGGCGGGCACGTCCAGCAGGTCGAAGATGCTCCTGAAGGGGTTCTTATCCCTATACTCGACTATCGCCTCCGCCTCGGCCTTCGTGAAGATCTGTCGACCGTTTTCATCGGTGATCCCGGTCAGCTGATCCACATCAGCGGTGTTGATGTTTATCGGCCTCTCCTCGGCGTTCGGGTCGACCGGCCTCGCCGCCGAAAAGACGGTCAGGGTTTGGATGAGGGGTATGGGCTGCTGGGTCGCCGTTTCTTCCTCGCCCGTCGGATACCCCGTCTCCTGGGATGTCCCCTGGGACATCGTTGAGGTCGAGGCCCCGCTCCGGTAGCCCTCCGTCCCGTAGAGCAGCTCCTTGGTCATCCCCTCGACCTCCGCCAACTCGCCCACCGTTCTGAAGGGCTTCTGTTGCCTCCGTTGGACTATAGCGGAGGCCAGCTCCTTGGCCGTCTCCTCATCGGCGCCGGCCAGTATCAACATCGCCGCCAACACGCCCTCGTCCGCCGTGTTCAGGTTCACCCTGGCCGACTCGTCCGTCACGACCACCCTATACCTGTAGGTCACCCCTTCGTTCAGGGCGTCCTCTATCTCCCCCTCCCTCTCTTGGGCCCACTCCTCGTCGAGCGAGTCGTAAGGCGTCTCATCGTTTTCGGGCTTCAGGAGCAGGAGCGTCTCCTCGAACCCCGCTTTGGCGGCGTAGAACATCTTCGTCCTCTCCAGGAAGTTCGAATCTATCCTCCTCTCTATCCCGGCGGTGTAGATGAACTCGGTGGCCAGGACGGTGAGGACGGCCAGTATCCAGAGGGTGGCTATGAGGGAAAGCCCCCGCCTCATCTGGCTCCACCTCCCCCGGGCGGTCCGCCGGGGATCGTTCCCGTTTGGGCGGGGGTTTCCCCGGGCGAAACCCCTCCGCTCGTCTCCAGATACGCCACCGTCGCCTCGGTTATCGTCACCTCGCCCGTCTCATCCGTCACGCTCAGCATCACCATCACCGCCTTGGGGAGCTGCTGGGGGTAATCCCATGTGTCCAGCCACTCCTCGCCGTCGAAATATTTGAAGTCGAGCATCAGGGCGTTTTCGGCGATCGGCTCGGCCCTCAAAACGACCTCCTCCGCCCCCGTCTCCTCCCCTCCGGAGGTCGAGCCGGGAGTGTAAAGATAGGCCGAATAAACCCCCTCGTAGCCGGATTCCATCTCCTCCAGATCCGCCGGCGACACCTCCCCGCTGAAGACCTGGTAGATCCCCTCCTCGTAGCTCAGGGTGTGGGTGGTTATCCGGTAGAGGGTGGTCGTGGGGGGCGTCGTCCCCGAGGGGGGAACCTCGACGGCCGCCCTCTCGAGCAGATTGGGATCCTCGGCGATCATGTATCCCACACGGACGAGATCCGTCCCCACCGGCGTCCCCGTCTCCTCCTCCAGGCTCGCCACCGTCCCCGGCTCGCTTTCCTCCCGGACGAACTGATAGAACTCATATCTGGGGTCGATCCACCTGACGAAGCTGATCATATCCCTCTCATACCCCTCCTCGCT
>QNBQ01000275.1 GCA_003645735.1 Candidatus Poribacteria bacterium | reverse complement strand
GCGGAACGTCAAGCCCGTCTGGGCTATATTGCAGATCTTCAGCTGGAGGGTTTACTCCGGCAGGGAGGGGGATAGGGATCCGACCTACGACGAGATAAGGTGCATGACCTACCTGGCGCTTATCCACGGGGCGACCGGCCTGCTTTACTATTCGTATTACGACCTCTTCACGATCGACAGGAAGGCGGGGCTGAAGGCCTCAAAGGAGCTGTTCGAGGAGAGGTTCGGGAGGGTCAAGAGGGTCGTGGAGGAGCTTCGCAAGCTGGCGCCGTTGATCCTCGGAGGAGATCCCGTGGATTTGGAGGGCGAGCCTGAATCCGTCCACGTCAAGGGGTTTAAGCTGGGCGATAAGCTTTTCATCCTGGCCGCCAACGCCGGGGGGGAGAGGGCCGAGCTGAAGGTGAAATTGCCGGAGGGGATCGATCACGCCGAGCCGCTCGATCTGAACGGCAACCCCAGGGGGAGGGTTGAGAGGGGTGTGCTGACCGACGTCCTTGAGCCGCTTGAGTGTGTGACGTATGAGGTGAGAAGCCCTTGATTTTTACATGGGATGATCGCAATTGAAAGGCGTGCATGGGATGAACAGTATGGAGCTTTTAAGAGAGCTTGCGAGAAGCGATAAGATAGCTTTCAAGAAGCACGCGCTCCTACGGATGCATCAGAGAGGGATCTCCGCGGAAGAGATCAAGAAAGCTTTGATGGAAGGGGAGGTGATAGAGGAATATCCTGAGGATAAACCGCTTCCTAGCTTCTTATTCTGGGATATGCGGGTGAAAGACCTTTACATGTCGTAGTGGCGCTCGATTTAGAGGAGAGGATGATATGGGTGATCACGGCCTATGAGCCGTCAATTGAAATGTGGGAAGAAGGATTCAGAAGGAGGGTTAAAAGATGAAGTGTCCTTCATGCGGCGGTGTGATGATCATTGCCATATAAGATCGGTGAGGATAAAGTCATAGTGGTGAAGGGGGTTCCGGCATGGGTGTGTGAACAGTGTGGGGACTCGTTTGTGGAGATCGAGGTGGCGAGAAAAGTTGAAAAGATCGTTGAAGCGGCTGAGAAGGACGGTGTGACCTTAGGATTCGTGGAATATAGGGAGGCGGCCTGAAGGGGAGTTATCATGAGGAGGCTGAGCTGAAGATAAAACTGCTAGAGGAGATCGATTGCACCAAGCCACTCGATCTGAATTAACCTTGGGGAAGTTGAAGGATGTTCTTAAGCTACCTAAAGTGCGGGGGGTATTCAACCTCGTTCACCAGAGCTTTCCTTCTTAACCCACTGATATGTGACGCCGTAGTCGTTCAAAAGTTCTTCTAGGTCGCTCTTCTTTCCCGCCAATTCCCCCATTTCATCCCGTATCTCCACAGCGATGCGGACATTGGTGTTCTGAATCAGTTCCAGCACTTTACGCAAGGGATATAGATTTCTGGCACCCAGCTCCATTTTTAATTCAAGTGGGATAACCTCTTCAGGTTGAGGTTGTGGTTGTTCCTCAGCAGATACTAGGGTTAAGCTGGGATCGGTTAGCACATCCTCAGGCACCTCCCCTTTGAAAGTTCTCCCCTGTGCTTTGACAGCGAACTTGCCTCTCTCAACTCCCTCGCGTATGACCCTTTTGATCGCATCTTTGGGGTTCACAACGATAGGTTGATCCGGTGAGCCGGTTAGCACCGTTTCCACTTCAGCTATCGACACAGGGCGCTCATCGACGGGAAGGATGGCAGTCAGGTAATCGGGGCTAATGGATTCGATCAATATTCCTCTCTCCTTCAAAGCTTCCTCTACAACCTGGGCAAGCGTTTTAGCATCCCGTTTTAATGCCACCCGTATTTCGCGCACACCCTCCCCCGCTGGGCGGAAGAGACGGTTATAGGTGGAGAAGAGAAGCCCCGCCAGTTCGGTTTCCCTTTCCCTGAGCTGTTCGTTCACTTCTTCTCTATCCTCTTTATCCAGCTCCCGGAAGATAGATGCTCTCTTTATGGCACTGAGAGCGAGCCATCGTTTAGCGCAGGATCGTAGGGCTTCCTCCCTGCCCTTCTCAGGCGCCAGGAAGATAAGCATGTTGCGGTTGGTCGTCTTATCCACCACCTTCTTCATCCACTCCGTAGCCTTCTCAGGATCCGCCAGGGAGAGGGGGAGGATCACTAGGGTCGCTTGCGGTTGGTCAGGCACAGCATATTCATCCTTAGGGGCGATGACCACCTGAAATGAGCTTCTCCCAACTCCGCTGATCCCCTTCAAATGCTCAAGTATCGCTTCGTCCACTTGTTCATCGGAGATCCCTTGTTCGTAGTCCAGTATGACCTTGTTCAGGTTTGGTTTAGCGGTGAAGAAGTAACGCCGGTCACGATAGCGGAGGAACCACAGGTTGTTGCGCAACCTTCCTAGAACCTCGCTGACCTGGGCAGGGTTTATATGCGGGCGGAGCAGGGCAACCCTCAACTCTTCCTCGGAGCAGCCGATAAAGTCGGCGCCTGCTGAGACGCTGTAAAGGAAGGCGCAAGTAGCAGCGCCCTTGGCCAGCTCCTCGCGGAAGTATTCGCCCCCCAGCTCCCTGTCGATTTCCCTCGCTCGGTTGACCACATCGCCTGTGGCGATGGCGTCGAAGGCGTTGTCCAGCAGTTTTACCACTTCTGCCCGGATATATCTGTCGGCGAGGTCTATGTGATGGGGCTGGATCAGGAAGGCGGATGATGGACGCCCGTTCCAAAGCCGGCGGAGCACTAAGGCAAGTAACCTCAAGGCACCTCGAGTGCGCTGGAATTGTGGATGTGGCCCCCAACGCTGATACAGTAGATCCACCACCTCGGGATGGAATGGATAGGCGTTTATCATCCGCTCGCGATACTGAGGTCTCCTGAGCTGCTCTGGGAAGAAACGGGTATACTCGGCATAGTAGTCGGTGAAAGCATCGACCACACGCTTAGCAACTCGCTCCGTTCCGACCGACCTGAACAGCCTCCTTTTCAGAACGCCGAACACCTCGTCCTCCGCAACAGGGGTTTCGATCAGCTCAGTGCGACCCAAAACCTTTCGCATATGCTGAAACATCCACTCCGCTTGTTCCCTGCTCTCTATAGGTATCTCCAGGGAGGATGCAGGCAGGGAAACTATAAGCACAGCTCTGGGGGTATCGTTCACGGCAGCTGTAAGGGCACGGAGGAAGGAAGCGGTTTGCTCCATGAGGTTGCTATCGCCCACTTTGATCGCTCTCGCCCTGGTGAGGTAATCCAGCACTTCGTCCATCAGGATCAACACGGGTTGTGCCTGGGAGAGCATCCTTTTCATCACCGCTTGTCCCGGTGAGATACGGGCTTCATCCGCTTCTCGTATCGCCTCATAAAACCCCTTCCCTCCGAGCCGATACGCCAGCTCGCCCCAGAAAGTTTGTATCCTGATCCCCCCTACATCCCTCCCCCGAACGTCCAACGCCACGCCGTCCAGAACAGCCACCCGCACATCGCGAGGCAGACGTTGAATGTTCAAGCGTTCACGAAGCCTCTCTCCGATCTCAGTTGCTTCGGCTACCTCTGGATGCTTCACGAGGTGATAGAGAGCGATCATTGTGTGGGTTTTGCCGCCGCCGAAAGGCGTCTCAAGGCGTAGGACAGGAGCACCTCTACCCGCCAGGCCTATGAGTCTCGCCAGGACGCCTTCCAAAACGTTCTCCAAGCTCCTCGTCATGAACGTCTTGGCGAAAAAACGTTCCGGGTCGGTGTAATCACGATCAGCGCTTCCGCTTTCCACTGCGTGAAGGCTTGCAGCGAACATGGAAGGATCGGGATCGCGCGCGAAAACATCTGGATGCGGCTCACATACCTCCCAGATACGTTTTATGGTTTTCGCGGGCATCCCGTTCTCTCCCCCTAAGTTTGTTCTGGGAATTTAATCATCAATTGTTTTCCCGTCTCTGTGATCTCGACCGCCTCGCGCACCAAAGACGATTGCGCCGGAAGCATCCCCCCCAAGGCATTGGC
>QNBQ01000274.1 GCA_003645735.1 Candidatus Poribacteria bacterium | reverse complement strand
TGATCGGTTATGGCGATCGCCGCCAGCCCCTCCTTTCGGGCCAGCTCGATCACCTCCTCCGGCGAGCAGGTCCCGTCCGATGCGGTCGTGTGGACGTGAAGGTCGACCCTCATCTCAGCCCCAGCCTCCTCAGCACGTATCGTTTGAACCTCTCGCCCAGCTCCGGGTCGGACAGGGAGAAGTCGAAGAAGGCCTCGAAGTAGCTCTGGAAGTTCCCTATGTCGTATCGCCTCTCCCCCTCCCCCAGCCTGACGCCCAGGACAGGCAGGCCGGCCCGGAGCATCAGCCTTATCGAATCGGTTATCTGGAGCTCGCCCCCTTTGCCCGGCTCGGTTTTGTCGATGAACTCGAATATCCGCGGCGAAAAGACGTATCTGGCCGCCACGGCCAGGTTGCTGGGCGCCTCCTCCCTGGAGGGCTTCTCCACCAGATCCTCCACCCAGAACAGGTCGTCCATCTCACCCTTGGGCTTGGCTATCCCGTATCTGGAGACCTCCTCCCACTCGACCGTCTCGAAGGCGATGGTCGCCTCCGCCCCCTTCTCCTCGTGGACCTCCATCATCCTCCTCAGCAGCGAGCCGGGCCTGTCGGAGTAGATGATGGAGTCCCCCAGGCAGACGACGAAGTGCTCGTCGCCCACGAACCCCTTCGCCATCCTTATGGCGTCGGCGAGCCCCTTTGGGACGCTCTGCCTGGTGTAGAAGAGTCGGACGTCCATCTCGAGGTGGTTTATCAGCTCCAACGATTTTCCGCTCCTCTGGAGCCACTCCACCAGGGAGGGGTCGTAATCGAAATGATCCTCTATGGCCCGTTTCTGTTGGCTTGTTATGATCAGGACCTCCTTGATCCCGGCGGCGTGTATTTCCTCGACCACGTATTGTATCGTCGGCTTCCTGCCGACGGGCAACATCTCCTTGGGCTGGGATTTGGTCGCGGGCAGCAGCCTCGTCCCGACGCCCGCAGCGGGGATGACCGCCTTCCTGATCATCTTCGCTCCCTCCGGAGTTTCGTGCCTCAAAATGATATCAACCCCCTCGGCTCGTTGTCAAACCGCCTCCTCTTCGGTTAAAATCAAAGGTGAGCGAAGATCGATGGGCTTCGAGGTGGGGTCTATGGAGATGCCACGCAGGACCAGATATGTGAGGGAGGAGGAGGTCAAGGGGCTTTTCTCGTTCAGGGAGGCGGTCGAGGCGGTGGAAGCCGCCTTCAGGGAGAAGGGAGAGGGTAAGGCGGTGATGCCCCCCAAGGCGATCATACCCGTCCCCGAAGGGGATATCCGGGCCATGCCGGCCTACCTTGAGGGGATGAACATCGCCGGGGTGAAGGTGGTCAACTCGCACCCCCTCAACAGGAAGAGGGGGCTGCCGACGGTGATGGCCGTGCTGGTGATGATCGAGCCGGAGACCGGTTTCCCCCTGGCGGTGATAGAGGCGAGCTATCTGACGGCCGTCAGGACAGGGGCGGCGGGCGCTTTGGCGCTGAAGCTGCTGGCCAGGAAGGACTCCTCGACGGCGGCCATCATAGGGGCGGGCGTTCAGGGCAGGTTCCAGCTCATAGCCCTGAACCACGTCTTCCCGCATCTGAAGGAGATACGGATCTGGAGCATGGAGCCTAACCTCGCCTACAGGTTGAAATCGGAGTTCGAGGGCCAGATCGAGCCTCAGATCAAGGTCGCCCCCGAGCCCGAGGAGGCCGTCAGGGGGGCCGATATCATCATAACCGCCACGCCCTCCAGGAAGCCGATCGTCATGAACGAGTGGGTCAAGGAGGGGGCTCATATAAACGCGATAGGCGCCGATGCGCCCGGGAAACAGGAGCTCGACCCCGCCATACTGAAACGCGCCAGGATATTCCTCGACGACTGGTCCCAGGGGATGGAGGCCGGCGAGGTAAACGTCCCCATAAGCTCGGGCGAGCTTTCGAAGGAGGACATAGCGGGGGAGATATCCGATGTGCTCGTCGGCAGGCTTGAGGGGCGCAGGTCGGCCGACGAGATAACCGTCTTCTGCTCGACCGGCTTGGCGATACAGGGCGTGGCGGTGGGGGCGCTGGTTATATCGAAGCTATCCTCGCGTATGGGCATCTGAGGGGTTTGGAGGTGATGATCGTTGAGGGGGAAGGTGCTCGTCGCCATGAGCGGAGGGGTGGACAGCTCCGTGGCGGCGGCGGTGCTGAAGGAGCAGGGGTATGACGTGGTGGGCGTCACCATGCGGTTCGGGAGCTACGGCGGGGGTGAGCTGCCGATCGATGCCAGGCCGACCTGCTGCACGCTGGAGGGGGTGGAGGACGCCAAAAGGGTGGCCTCCAAGCTCGGCATACCACATTACGTCCTCAACTTCGAGGAGATCTTCGAGGAGGAGATCGTCCGATACTTCTGCGAGGAGTATTCGAGGGGGAGAACCCCCAACCCGTGTATCATCTGCAACGAGAGGCTGAAGTTCGGCAAGCTGCTTCGGATCGCCCTTGGCCTTGGCGCCGATTACGTGGCGACGGGCCATTACGCCAGGGTGGAGTTCGACGAACAAACGGGCAGGTATCTGTTGAAAAAGGGGATCGATCCCGAAAAGGACCAATCCTATGCCCTCTTCTCGCTCGGGCAGGATCAGCTGAGGCACATACTTTTGCCTCTAGGGCATCTGAGGAAATCGGAGGTGAGGCGGATCGCCGAAAAGCTTGGGCTTAAGACGGCCAGAAAGGCCGAAAGCCAGGATCTCTGCTTCATACCGGACGGCGATCACATCCGGTTCCTGAGGGAGAGGTTGGGGGAGAGGATCAAGCCGGGGCCGATCATAACGACGGACGGTCGGGTGGTGGGGGAACACCCCGGCATACAGTTCTTCACCGTTGGACAGAGGAAGGGGCTGAGGGTGGCGCTGGGCAGGCCGATGTATGTGGTCAGGATAGATCCGGAGAGGAACGCGCTGATAATCGGGACGAGGGAGGAGCTGATGGTCAAGGAGTTCACCGTATCGGGCCTCAACCTCATAAGCGTCCCCTCGATCGAGAGGCCGATGAGGGTGACGATCAAGGTCAGGTATAGGGATCCCGGTCGTCCCGGCTGGGTGGAGCAGATAGATGAGGGGCGGGCGAGGGTGATCTACGATGAGCCGCATGGGGCGGTGACGCCGGGTCAGGCGGCGGTGTTTTACGACGGGGATGTGGTGGTCGGCGGCGGGTGGATAGATTGAGAGGGGGCGCTTGAGCGCCCCCTTGAAGCTCACTTAGACGATTCCTCGGCCTTTTTGACCTTGTTAAGCTTCCAGGCGACCAACCTCGCCTTGGGGTTCTCCTGGAGGAAGCCTTCCCAGAGCTTCAACGCCTCGTCCTCCTTGCCCTGCTTGATGTAAAGCTCCCCGAGCGCCAGGGCCGCGTATTCAAGCGTCGGATCGATCTCCAGCGCCTTCTTGAACTCGGCCTCGGCCTTCTGAAGCTCGTTTTGAGCCACCGCTATCTCACCCTTGAGGTAATGGATCGGGGCCGCATCGGGGTTCTCCTGGGAGAGGGCGTCCAGCTCGTTTTGGGCCCTGGCGATGTCCCCCTTCTTGGCCGCAGCGGCCGCCGCGAGCGCCTTCATCAGCAGCTTCGCCTCGGGGGTGGAGGCGAGCCTGGCGGCGGTGTTGTATTTGATCCTGGCCCAGTTGTAGCTGCCGTGTTTGAAGCAGAGATCCCCCAGCGCCTTCTGAACCTCGTAGGTGTAGGCCTTCTCCTGGGCGGCGTCGTTGAAGGCCAGCCCCAGCTCCCTGTCGCCCTTCTTGTAGTAGTAAAGCTCGGCCAGATGCTGGAGGGCGTCGGTGTAGTTCGGCTTCATCGCCACCGCCTTCTCGAAGATCTCTATCGCCTCGTCGTCTTTGCCCATTTTCCTGTATGTCAGCCCGATGTTGTAGTAGACCTCCGGGTCTTTGACCTTGGAGAGGCCCAGGGCCGTCTTGAATGTCTCCAGCGCCTTTTCATACTCCTCGGCCTCATACCACCTCTGGCCG
>QNBQ01000273.1 GCA_003645735.1 Candidatus Poribacteria bacterium | reverse complement strand
TGTGGCTCTCTTTGGCCCTTATCCTGTGGGGTTGCTCCGACGAGGGGATCTCCTCCCCCTCCGAGGAGGAGAGGAGGATGAACTACCAGCTGGGGGAGTTCAGCGCCGAACACAGGAGGAACGGCGAGCTGAGGTGGAAGGTGAAAGGGGAGGCGGCGGTCTTCTTCAAGAACGAGACGGCGCAGATCGTTAAGCCCACGCTCGTGATATTCAAGGACGGGGAGAAGGCCGCCGTCGTGACGGGTGAGAGGGGGATGGTCGATCAGCGGTCGAAGGACGTCCAGATCCTGGGGAAGGTGGTCGGGATATCCGAGGAGGGGAGGTTCTACGCCGAGGAGGTATACTGGGACGATTCAAACGGCGAGCTTTACGCGCCGGGGAAGGTGAAGGTTGTCAAGGGGAGATCGGTCCTCTGGGGGGAGGAGATGAGGGCCGATCCGAACCTGAGGCATATAAGGCTGAAAAAGATCACCTTCAAGGTGAGATCGGAGGATGAGAAACACAGGGAGGAGCTGCCGGATGTTCAGATCGACTAAGCTTTTGACGGCGATATTCCTGATGGCCGCCCTGATCGCCCTGGCCCCCGCTCAACAGGGGGGCAAGGAAACGGGCAAGCCCCGGGAGGCGGAGGAGATAAAGCCCGAGAAGGGATACGTCCAGGGGACGGCGGATGAGTTCGAGGAGAAGGAGAACGAGGGGATCATCATCTTCAGGGGAAACGTCAGGATGTTCAGGGAGAACGGCCACCTGTTCGCCGATAAGGTGACGGTCTACAGGGATCCCAAAACGGGCGAGGTTTTGAAGACGATCGCCGAGGGCAACGTCGACTTGAAGGACGGAGATCTTATAGCCAGGTGTGAGAAGGCGGTGCTGAACGAGGCGGAGGACACGATAGAGCTGAGCGGATCGGTCGTCGTGATAAGGGGGGACGACAGGGTCGAGGCCCCATACGTCAAATACGACAGGAAAACGGGCGTCCGGATCGGTCGCGGAGGGGTTAGGTTCAAGGTGAAGCTGAAGGAGAAGAAGGGCGAGGGGGGAAAGGGCAAGGGATGAAGCTGGCGACCCATGACCTGGTGAAGCGATACTCCAAAAGGGCGGTGGTCGATCACGTCAGCATAGAGCTGGAGCAGGGGGAGATAGTTGGCCTCCTGGGGCCGAACGGGGCGGGCAAGACGACCACGTTTTACATGATCGTCGGGATCGTGAAGGCGGACGAGGGGAGGGTGACGCTGGGGGACAGGGACATAACCGATCTGCCGATGTATAAGCGGGCGAGGATGGGGATAGGGTATCTGTCACAGGAGCCGTCGATCTTCAGGAAGCTGACGGTCGAGGAGAACATCATGGCCGTTTTGGAGTTCACGGACCTTTCGCCCGAGGCGAGGAGGAAGAGGGCCAGGGAGCTGATGAGCGAGCTGGGGATCGAGCATCTGGCCGATCAAAAGGCTTACACCCTCTCGGGAGGGGAGCAGAGGAGGGTGGAGATCGCCAGAACGCTGGCCATCTCCCCCTCCTTCATCCTCCTGGACGAGCCGTTTTCGGGCATCGACCCGATAGCCGTCCACGATATCAAGCAGATAATCGTGCAGCTGAAGGAGAGAGGGCTGGGGATACTGCTGACGGATCACAACGCCGCCGATCTGCTCGATATCGTGGACAGGGCCTATCTCATAGCCGACGGAAGGATCATCCTCTCCGGAACGCCTGAGGAGCTGATCAAAAACGAGATGGCGAGGAGGTTATACTTCGGAGAGGGGTTTAAATTCCTAAGGGAGTAGGTGAAGCGATGAGATCGGGATTGACCCAATCGATGCTCCCCGCGCAAAAACTCATAATGACCCCTAAGCTCCAGCAGGCCATCCAGATCCTGATGATGGACAGGATGGAGCTGAGGCAATACCTGCAGCAGGCGCTGGAGCAGAACCCCCTGCTCGAGGAGGAGCAGGAGATGGAAGAGGAGATGGAGGTCGAGATGGACCAGGAGCTGGGAAGCGAGGATCTGGAGGTGAAGATCTGCCCGATATGCGGGGCCGAGGCGCCGCTTGAGGCCAGAAGATGCCCGAGCTGCGGATCGCCCCTCAGATCGGCTGAAGAGGAAGCGGAGGACATGCCGGACATCGACCTGGACGCGGTCTTCGACGACACGATGAGCATAACGGAGCGGATGGTGTGGGAGGAAGAGGACGAGGAGGAGAGGCCCAGGGAGGACGTGGCCGAGCCGGTCACCCTCCAGGATTACCTCAGGATGCAGCTGGGCATGCTGGAGCTTAGCGATGAGGAGCGGAGGATAGGGGAGGCCATCATAAGCTATATCGACGACGACGGCCTCTTGAGCGTGGAAACCCAACAGATAGCCGATATGCTCGGCGTCGACCTCCAGGAGGTCGAGCGGGTGCTCAAGATCATCCAGGAGTCCTTCGACCCCGTCGGCGTCGGGGCGAGGGACGTGCGGGAATGCCTCCTGATCCAGCTCAAAGCGAGGGGGGAGGAGGAGTCTTTGGCCGCCAGGATCATCAGGGATCACTTCGAAGACCTGCTCCAAAACAGGGTGCCCAAGATCGCCAAGGAGCTGGGGGTTGAGATCAACGACGTGCTGGAGGCGATCGAGCAGATAAAAACCCTCAACCCCAGGCCGGGAAACGGCTTCGGCGGATCGGCCCGCCAGAGGGAGATCGTGCCGGACGTGATCGTCCAGGAGATAGACGGCGAATACAGGGTCATACTGAACGACGAGGGGATGCCGAGGCTGAGGGTCAACCAGAGATACCTCGAGATGCTCAAGAACAAGGAGAGCCTGCCGCCCGAGACCCGCAAATGGCTGGAGAACTACTGGAGGAGGGCGGTCGACCTGCTCAAGATGGTCGAGCAGAGGAACCAGACGGTCAAGAAGATCACCGAGGCGATAATCAAGGTGCAGAGGGAGTTCCTGGAGAAAGGCCCCAAATACCTCAAGCCGCTGACGCTCAAGGAGATCGCCGACATGGTCGGGGTACACGAGTCGACCGTCAGCAGGGTGATAAACGGCAAATACGTTCAGACGCCGCTGGGGGTGTTCGAGCTGAAGCGGTTCTTCAGCACCGGGCTTGAAACCGAAACCGGCAGAGCGGCCTCCGCCACGTCGGTCAAGGAGATGATAAGGGAGATGATCGAGTCGGAGGACCCCGCCAACCCCTTGAGCGACAGCGAGATAGCCGAAAGGCTGGCCGAAAGGGGGATAAAGATCGCCAGGAGGACGGTCGCAAAATACAGGGCCGAGCTCGGTATACCCCCCTCAAGCCAGCGCAAAAGAAAATGGGACTGAGGGCGGGCATCATCGGTTGGTCCAAAAAACAACAGCGGAGGGAAAAGGGATGGAGATCCAGATAACCACGAGGAACATGGAGCTAACCGACGACATCTACGAATACGTCCATAAAAAGCTGGACAGGGAGGAGAAGTTCGCCAGGGATATCGTAGAGGCTCACGTCATCATCGATACGGTTAAACATCACGTCTACACCGCTGAGGTCTCCCTACTGGGGAAGGACGTGACCTTCTACGCCGAGGCCGAGGGGGAGACGCCGTTCGCCGCCATCGACCTGGTCATGGACAAGATAGACAAGCAGCTGAGGCGGCACAAGGAGAGGATAAAAGGGAGAAAACATAAGCTTTCACCCAGACAGGCTCTGGCCGAAACTCAGCTCGCCCCCGAGGCCGCCCCGGAGGAGACCTCAGACGAGGAGGTCGTCAAGGTCGATAAGTTCGAGCCAAAACCGATGCACCCCGACGAGGCGATAGAGCTTTTCAAGCTGTCAAACGACGACCTCCTCATGTTCGTCAACTCCGAGACGAACCGGATAAACGTCCTTTACAGGATGAGGGACGGGAGGATAGGGTGGGTCGAGCCGGAGTATTGAGGAGATGCCTCAGAGCATAACGGTCAGGAAGCTTTATCAGAGGATGAAATACGAGCTTCAGATGGAGCTTGTGGCCGGTGAGGAGGGG
>QNBQ01000272.1 GCA_003645735.1 Candidatus Poribacteria bacterium | reverse complement strand
TCGACCGCCGACCTGCCGTCCACGGCAGGCACCACCTCATAGCCCATCCTGCGGAGGTTTTGGGCGATCACCTCCAGCGACTCCACGTCATCGTCGACCACCAGTATCACATGTCGATCGCCCCTCATCGCCGACCACCCCTTCGACCGCGCCCCGCCGGAGCCGGACGGGTTCAACCGACCTTTTGAAGCAACATCTGTGCCACGATGCGAAGCCGGCTTGAGGGGGTTCCGGCATCCGGGCCAGCTCCAATTTGTCATTATGGCATGCAATTCTGATAAAGTCAAGGGGAGAACGATCATCTGCCGGGCCTTATCTTCGTCCTCATCCTGAACTCCAGCCCCGGTATCGGGTATCTCCTGGGATAGCCTGCCTCCAATGCGAGGACGACGAGCGCGGTATCCCTCACAGGCTCTTCGAACGACCAGAACCCATCCTCCGACTGCTGAGCTTTGATCTCCGCGAAAAGCCCTTCAAACCACCTGTGCTGGACGCCGTTTGAGTCGATGATTATGTATTCCCCCAGCTCGCTCAGGGCCTTGGACAGCATGAAGTAATAAAGGCCCAGCTCCCTCCGCCCCAGACCGGGGTTCTCCGATGCCGATATATTGTTCATGATCCACTTGAGGGCCGCCCTCACCGGCGGCTCGTAGGCCTGCATCCCCGAGATCAGATAGCAGAGCAGTCCCGCGTAGGTGGCCGTCCCATATGGGAGGGGCCTTCCAAGCTCATCCCTCCCCGCCTCGCTTGAGCCGGGGGAGGTGACGAACCCGCCGGAGTTATCGACCCAGGGGGCGTCGTTCACATCGGCGTAGTGATGGCAGCTCTGGACGAAGGAGATCGCCCTTCTCCAAACTGCCTCATCCGGCGACAATCCCGCCTCCTCGAGGGCCAGCAGGGCGAACGCCGTCGTGACGATATCCGGCTCGCCCCCCTCCCCCGCGGGAAAGCCGCCGTTTTCCGCCTGCTCGGCCTTCAGGAAATCGATCGCCGACCTTATATGGCTTCTGTAGCTCGGCTCGCCCAATTTTGACAGAGCGATGACCGCCTGGGCGGTTTGGATCACCGACTCCCGGCCCGATGAGGAGATGGAGCCGTCCGGGTTGATGTTGGAGGCGATGTAACTAACGGCCCTGGAGATCCAGGAGGGGAGCCTATCGGCCTCGTCCCGAACAGGCCTGTCGAGGAAAGCCCAGACGGCGAGGGCGGTGTTGCCCACCCCTCCTGGAAGCGATCCATCACCACCCTGCCGCCCCTCCAGCCACCTCAACCCGCCCTCTACCGCCGCCTCGACCTCCGCCCTCAGCCTATCGATCGACTCCACGAGCTTCCTCTCTCCCTCCGTCAACAGCGAGAGATCGATCTCCGTTTGGGTTTGATCGCTCCTATCCCCGCCGCAGCCGATCGCCAGCGCCGATATGAGGATCGCTGCTATCACGGCCCCTCTCACGCTCATCCCTCCAACTTGAAGGTGATCGGCACCTCTATCTTAAGCCTCTCCCTGGAGGAGAACCGTTCAAGGGGCGGGAAGGGAGCGGCCCTCTTTATCGTTTGAACCGCCGCCTCATCCAGCTCCTTGTATCCCGAGGATTTGACGACCTCGACCGATTCGAGCTCTCCCTTCCTGCCAACCGTGAAGGCCACCACGACGGTGCCCTCCATCCCTTTCCTCCTCGCCTCCTCCGGGTATCGCTTCGCCTTCTCGATCCTCTTCCTGACGATCGCCAGGAACTCCTCCAGATCCTCGATCTCAAGCTCCAGATCCGTCGGCTCGGAGGTCAGCATCGACTCCAGCCCCGGGAGCTTGAGGTCCAGGGTGGGCCGAGGCGGTTCGGACGGCGGCCCCTCGGGGCGCGGCGGGGGCAGATCGATCCGCGGCCCCAACCCTATGGGGACGAGCCTCAAATCCTCCGCTGCCCAGGCTTCCTGCCCTCCCTCCGTCGGGGGAACCACCCCCGTCTCCCCCCAGCTGGCCTCCGCTCGCAGGTGGGTTTCGACCGAGGGGGTCGGGGAGGGAAGGGGGATGTGAGAGCCCACAGGCCTGCCCCTCATCACCGGCCTGACGGGCGGCTTCAGCAGCGGATAGCGGGGCAGCCGTCGCTCCCTCTCCCTCAAAAGCTGAACGGTCACTGACTCGCCGACGTCGTCCTTCCCCCTCTGGGGGGAGAGGAACGGGTAGAGCGATATCAGAACGGCCAGGTGGAAAAGAACGGAGAGGATGAGGGAGAGAAACGATCTGGAGCGGGCATCAATGAACATTTGCGGCGGCGACCTCCTCGACCTTCCCCTCCTCCGCCTCCCTCAGGTATTTGGCCGCCTCCTCGGGCGGCGTCGGGTTGATGTAAAACCCCGTCCCCCACTCAAACCCCGCCATCTTCGTCAGGCGGGGGATGATCTCGATGTGCCAGTGATAATACTCCAGATCGTCCGGCTCCCTGAGGGGAGCGGTGTGGATGATGTAGTTGTAAGGCGGATAGCTGAGCGTCAGCTCAAGCTTCCTGATCGTCCTCTGCAGAACCTCGGCCAGCTCCTCTATCAGGTCGTCCCCCATGTGCTCGTATTTCGGCATGTGTTTTCTGGGCAGGAGCCATGTCTCGAACGGGAACCTGGAGGCGTAGGCCTCGAACACGACGAAGTTGTCGCTCGTCAGGACCAGCCTGACCTCGTCCTTGAGCTCCTGCCTGACCATATCGCAGAAGACGCATCTGTCCTTGTAGGAAAAATACCTCTGGCTTCCGTGCAGCTCCTCCAAAACCCTTTTCGGGACGATGGGGGTGGCTATCAGCTGGGAGTGGGGGTGTTCGAGGGAGGCACCGGCCGCCTCGCCGTAGTTCTTGAAGACCATCACGTATTTGAACCGCTTGTCCCTGGCCAGGTCGATGATCCGCTCCCTGTAGGCCTTCAGGGTGTTGACGACGTAGAGCTTGTCCATCGTCCCCATGGTGGCGTCGTGCTCCGGCGTCTCTATTATCACCTCGTGCGCCCCTATCCCGCTCATCTTGTCATACATCCCCTCCCCGACCTTCTCCAGCTCGCCCTCGATCTTGAGCGCCGGGAACTTGTTGCTGACGACCCTCGTCAGCCAGCCCGGCTTGTTCGGCTCGGTTCCGGGCCTCCTGAAGGCCAGTATTTCGGGGGGCGTGAGCGATTCGTTTCCGTAGCAGAACGGGCAGAACCCGCCCCTCTTTCTGGGCTGGGCCGAGCCGAAGTCGGAAGGCCTCTTGCCCCGCTCGGTGGCGATTATCACCCATCTATCTATGACCGGATCCCTTCTCAGCTCAGGCATCGGCCATCCCCCTCTTCTCAAGCAGCTTCCTGATCTTCTCCTTAAGCTCCGTCAGGTCGCCCGATTTGACCACATACTCGTCCGCACCCCACACGATCAGATCCCGCTTGTGCGTCCCGTAGGCCGTGCAGATGATTATCGGTATCTCCTTGTCGAACTCCCTGACCTTGCCCAGGAACTCGATCCCGTCCACGTTGGGCATCCTTATATCCAGGGTGATGAGGTCGAACCTCTCCTTCGACAGCTTCTCCAGGGCCTCGGCCCCGTCGGCTGCAAGCTCCACCTCATACCCCTCGTCCTCAAGCTCCATCTTCAAAAGCTTCCTGAAGCTCAGCTCGTCGTCAACCACCAATATCTTCTTCGGCATGTCGATCACCCCGGTTTAGAGATCTTCTCCTTCAGCTTGTTTATGTAGGCCTCGTCGATCTCGTTGGAGGGGTGGGCCGGCTCGGAATGGGGCTCCGGGAAGTTCTTTATCAGCTTCTGATACTCCTCTATCGCCTTGATGTAATCCCCCTCCCTCTCGTAGATCTTCCCGATGTAATACTGGGCCGCCCGGCGGGTGTCGTAATCGAACGACTCGTTCTCGACGATCTTCCGATACATCGCCACCGCGTTCTCTATGTCCTTCTTCTTCAGGTAGATCGAGGCCATGACCTTGTAGACGGTGTCGAGGAACTTGGTCGAGGGGTATTTTTTGAGCAGGTTGTTGAACTCCTG
>QNBQ01000271.1 GCA_003645735.1 Candidatus Poribacteria bacterium | reverse complement strand
TCTTTGCCGTGTTCCAAGACCGCTTTGGCGGCCAGATCGTATTGCATCGCCGCCCCTCAATCGAGAGCCCTGCATATGACGAACTTCAGGTATTTGCTCTCCGAGCAATACGGGGAGATGGGGTGATCCCAGGGGTGGGATCTTATCTCCAGGAACTGTATCTGCCTGCCGGCCTTTCTGGAGGCGACGCTCAGCATGTTCAAAAAAGTGCCTTCCCCCACGTGATGCGTGCATGATGAAGTTGCCAGTATCCCCCCGGGTTTCAGTATCCTCATCGCCCTCGTGTTTATCTCCCTGTAGCCCTTAAGGGCTGCGCGGACGGTCTCGCGATCCTTCGCGAAAGCTGGCGGGTCGAGGATCACGACGTCGAACCTCTCCCCCGACCTTTCAAGCTCGAGAAGCTTATCGAAGACGTCCCCCACCTCGAACCGGCATCGATCCAGCACGTCGTTGAGCCTCGCGTTCTCGTAGCACAGCTTTATCGCCCTCTCCGATATGTCGACCCCCAACACGTAAGCCCCTCTTTTGGCGGCCATCATGGAGAAAGCGCCCGTGTAGCAGAAACAGTCCAGAACCCTGTCCCCCGGCCTTATATACGGCCTGAGCGCCCTCCTGTTCTCCCTCTGATCCAAGAAGAACCCCGTTTTCTGGCCGCGCCAGGGGTCGACCAGCAGCCTCAGATCGTCCTGCTTTATCTCTATCAGCTCCGGCACCTCCCCGTAGACCACCCCCTCCACCGGCTTAAGCCCCTCGGGCAGCCTCGACTTGGGATTGCTCTTCTCGTAGATCCCCTTGGGGTTGAAGATTTCCACGAGTGCCTTGACTATCATCTCACGCCTGATGTCCATCCCCAGCGTCAGGATCTGGATCACGAGGTAATCGCCATATCTGTCGACGATCAGCCCCGGCAGGCCGTCCCCCTCGGCGTAGACCACCCTGTATGCCTCCTCCTCGGGCATCCCCATCTCTTTCCTCCCCTCTATCACCCTCAGCCTCGCCTCATACGCCCGCCTTATCCTCCTGATGAAGAACTCCTGGTTTATCTCCTCGTCCCTGTCCCTGGTCAGGATCCTGACCGTTATCCAAGAGATCGGGTTGATGTAGCCCTTGGCGATGAACTCGCCTTTGGAATCGAGCACCTCGACGATCTCCCCCGCCCCCACGACCGCCCTGAACTCCGAGATGTTGTCCCTGAATACCCAGGGATGGCCCTCCTTCACCCTCAGCTCCTTCTCCGGCCTGAGCACCACCTGAGCGGGCATGGCTTCTAACACCTCTCCCCGAGAAGGCTCGGAGATAGATTTTAACAAAAACCTCTTCCGCCCCGCAACTTGACAACCCAAATGCCCCGGGCTATAATTAGGGCGAAATCCGCGGCGGGCCTCGAAAAGGGCTTCATATATGGACGTCGAGAGGATCCTCGAGTTCGATAAGCTCAAATCGATGCTTTCGGGATACGCGGTCTCCGAGCTTGGGGCCAGGCTCGCCTCTGAACTGAAACCCCTCCCCTCCAGGGAGGAGGTCGAAAGGGAGCTGAGGCTTTGCTCGGAGGCCAAAAACCTCATTCTGTCCTATGGACGCCTGCCGCTTGAAGGGTTGAAGGACATATCCGAGACGATCTCAAAGCTCCGGATATTGGGATCGATCCTCGCCCCCGATCAGCTGCTCGACATCCTCTCGTTGGCGGGGATAGCCGAGGAGGTCAGGCGCTTTTTCAAGAAGCTCGGGGAGGGAGAGGCGCCTCTGCTTAGAGGGATCGCCCTCGAGCTTCCCAGGTTCGCCGACCTCATCGAGCTGATCTCCTCCTGCATCTCCCCCGAGGGGGAGATACTAGACTCAGCTTCCCCCCAGCTGCGGCGGATAAGGGCCGAGATCGCCTCCCTCCGGCGCGAAATACAGAGGAGGCTTGAGTCGATCATAAGCTCTCCTAAGCTTCAGGGCGCGATCCAGGAGAGGGTCATAACCGTCAGGAACGGCAGGTATGTCATCCCCGTCAAGCAGGGGATGAGGGATCTGATCCCGGGCGTGGTGCAGGGGGTCTCGTCGAGCGGGGCGACCCTCTTCATCGAACCTTTGGCGGTGGTCGAGCTTCAAAACAGGCTGACCCAACTCGCCTCCGAGGAGGAGAGGGAGATAAAGAGGATACTCGCCGAGCTGACCGATAAAGCCCGCGAAAGGGCCGATGATCTCTCAAAGGCGCTTGAGATCCTCGGAAAGCTCGATTTCATCTCGGCCAAGGCCCTCTTCAGCATCGATTACCGCTGCTGCGAGCCGAAGATAAACGAGGAGGGGATCGTCGATCTCAAAAAGGCCAGACACCCCATACTGGAAAAGACCATCAAAGAGGGGAAGGGCCTGACCGACAGGATTGTCCCAATAGATATCCACGTGGGCCACGATTTCAACACGCTTGTCATAACGGGTCCTAACACCGGCGGCAAGACGGTGGCCCTCAAAACCGTGGGGCTGCTTTGCCTGATGGCCCTGAGCGGGATGCACATCCCGGCGGACGACGGCAGCAGCGTGGCCCTCTTCGATGGGATCTACGCCGATATAGGCGACGAGCAGAGCATAGAGCAGAGCCTGAGCACCTTCTCATCCCATATGCTGAGGATCGTGCGGATCATCGAAAAGGCCACCCCCAACTCCCTCGTGCTCCTTGACGAGCTGGGGGCCGGGGCCGATCCGGCGGAGGGAGCCGCCCTGGGCATGGCCATACTCGACCATTTCCACTCCCTGGGCGCCAGGACGATAGTCACAACCCATCACAGCCTGCTCAAGATACACGCGCATCAAACCCCCGGCATGGAGAACGCCTCGGTCGAGTTCGACCCGGAAACCCTCAGGCCCACCTACAGGCTGCTGATAGGCGTGCCCGGCAGGAGCAACGCCCTCCAGATAGCCGCCCGCCTGGGCGTGCCGAGGGAGATTCTGGAGAGGGCTAAGGGATACATGGGTGAGAGGGAGATGGCCGTCGAGGAGATGCTGGCCGAGATGGACGAGACGAGGAGGAGGATGGAGCGGGAGAGGGCCGAGCTGAGGGAGCGGCTGGAGCAGGCCGAGAAGACCATAAAGCGATACAAGGAGATGGCCGAGCAGCTTAAGCGGGAGAAGGAGGAGATACTGAGGAGGGCGAGGGAGGAGGCGATGCGGATCGTCTCGACCGCGAGGAGGACGATCGAGAAGGCCATCCGGGAGATAAGGGCCGAAAGCGCCTCCAAGGCGAGCATCAAAAGGGCACACCAGGCCGTCGAGGAGCTCAAGAGGAGGTTGGCTGAATCGGAGCCTGAGAGGCCCGTCCAGGCTTTGAAGCTCTCGCCGGGCGATCTGATCAGGATAAGATCACTCAACGCCCCCGGCAAAGTCGTGAGGATCAGGGACGATAAGGGCGAGGTGACCGTCCAAGTGGGCGGTATGGAGATAACCGTCCCGGCGGCCGATGTCGAGCCTTTGAGCCCCTCCGAAGCGGAGAAGCTGACCTCCCCCCAGATACTGAGCATCCAGCTGATGAAGCGGGCGACCGTCAAACCCGAGATCAACCTGGTGGGATGCAGGGTCGACGAGGCCCTTAGAAAGCTCGACAAATACCTGGACGACGCTTTCTTAGCCGGTTTGGATCAGGTGAGGGTAATCCACGGAAGGGGAACGGGCGCGTTGAGGAGGGCGATCAGGGAGTTCCTCTCCGATCACCCGCACGTCGAGTCCTTCTCCAACGCCGCCCCTAACGAAGGGGGGGACGGCGTGACGGTGGTGAGATTATGGACCTCGCCGAAAGGGTCCGGCTCGAAAACGACATAGTTGAGGTCATATCGGAATACGGGGTCGTTCTCCGCCGGTCGGGGAAGAGCTATAGGGGATTGTGTCCGTTCCACAACGATAGAAACCCCTCCTTCTTCGTCTCGCCCGACAAACAGCTCTTTTACTGCTTCGGATGCGGGGTGGGCGGAACGGTCATCCACTTCGTGATGCGATATGAGGGGATAAGCTTCTCCGAGGCCCTAAAGAAACTCGCCC
>QNBQ01000270.1 GCA_003645735.1 Candidatus Poribacteria bacterium | reverse complement strand
TGGTCGTGCTGGACATCATGCTCCCCGGCGTCGACGGGGTCACGCTGCTGGAGAGGATAAAGCGGCTGAGGAGGGATCTGCCCGTCATCGTTTCGACGGCCTACGGGGCCTATAAGGACAGCACAACGATCTGGAGCGCCGATGAGTGTGTGATAAAATCGAGCGATCTGAGCGAGCTGAGGGAGAAGATCGAAAAATACCTGGGGGAGTGATGAGATGGCGCGCCGGTTCGCCGTGATAGGACTGGGGAGGCTGGGATCGCATCTGGCAAGATCCCTCGCCAAAAGAGGGGCCGAGGTCATAGCCATAGACAGAGACATGCGCGCCGTCGAGGCGATAAAGGATCAGGTCACCCTGGCCGTTAGGCTCGACAGCGTGGACGAGGAGGCGTTGAGAGCACAAGGGCTGGACAAGGTGGACGCGGTGATCGTGGCCATAGGCGAGGATTTCGAGTCGAACGTCCTGACGGTCGCGCTGCTTAAAAAGCTCGGGGTCAAGCAGGTTATAGCCCGCGCCTCCTCCGAGATACAGCAGCAGATACTCTCGCTCGTAGGGGCCGATAAGGTCTTCTTCCCCGAGGCCGACACAGCCGAGAGGCTCGCCCAGCTGCTCATCTCGCCCAGCATCCTCGATTACATCCCCCTGACCGACGGCAGATCGGTCGCTCAGGTCAACGCGCCCGAATCGTTCCACGGCAAGACCATAGCCGAGCTTAAGATCAGAACCCGCTACGGCGTCAACGTCATAGCCGTCAGGCGATCGGGCGAAAAGGAGATAACCGAGATGCCCTCGCCCGATTACGTCATAAAGAAAGGCGACGTGCTCGTGGTGGTGGGGGCGAACGAGGACATCGAAAAGCTGTCCAAGGCGTGAGGTGAGCCATGTTCAAAATAGGGATCATCGGGCTGCACCACCTCCACTCGGAGGGATACATCAAGCTGCTCAAAAGCCTCCCCGAGGCCGAGGTGGTCGGGCTGGCCGATGAGGACGAGCGGCTGCTGAGGGAGATGGGGGAGCGATACGGGATCGAGCGGCTGCACGCCGATCGGAGCGAGCTGATCGAGGGGAAAGAGGTCGATCTGGTCGTGATACTCCTGCCGCATGCGCTCTGCCCCGACGCAGCCGTCGAGGCCTGCCGGGCGGGCAAGCACGTCGTGGGCGAAAAGCCGATGGCCGACAGAAGCGAGGGAATTCTGAGGATGATGGGCGCCGCCGAGGAGGCGAACGTCAGGCTGACCACCCCGTATCTGTGGCGGTATAGCGGGGCGGCGCAGCGGATAAAGCGGATGATCGAGTCGGACGAGATAGGCGAGGTGGTGGCTTTCGAGGGGAGGTTCATAGCCGGCCCGCCCAGCAGATACGTCGACGGCGGGGCGGAGTGGATGTTGAAAAAGGAGATGAGCGGGGGCGGGCCGCTGCACAACCTGGGAGTCCACTGGATAGATCTGTTCAGATGGCTGCTGGGCGAGGAGATACTGTTTGCCGCCGGCAGGGTCAACTCGCTCACGCACCATCTCGAAATAGAGGACAACGCCCACGCCCTGCTGGTGTTCGAGGGCGGAGCCGTCGCCTCGATCGATATAAGCTACTCGGCCGCCGATCGATACGACCTCTTCGTGCAGGTGAGGGGGAGAAAGGGGGTTATCTCATGGACGCCCAAGTTCGACGGGGCCAACCTCGTGGAGATCTGCTCCGGTAGGAGCAGGGAGCTGATCGAGATAGAGGAGGAGAAAGTCGAGGGATACGGCGGCATGTGGGCGGTCAGGTTCTTCGAGGAGCTTTTCAGGGCGATAGAGGGGGGCGATGAGCCGTTCATAACGGCATACGACGGCTACAGGGCGTTGAAGGCCGTCGAGGCGATATACGAGTCATCCCGAACGGGGAGGTTCGTCGAGGTAGATGAGGGGATCGATTGAGAGGTGGCTCGCCAAAAACCTGCTCCTGCCCGGGGAGACGCTTCGGCAAATACAGACCTTCATCCTGGAGAGGATCCCTCCCTTAACCCCTCCCAAGACGGCGGAGGAGTGGAGGAGACGGGCGGGGGAGCTGAGGGAGAGGCTGCTCAGGGAGGTCGTCCTGAGGGGCGTCCCGGGCGAGTGGGTCGAGGGGGAGGTCAAAGCCGAGGAGGCGGGCCGGATCGATTCCGGCAAGGGATACGTCATCAGGAAGCTGAGGTATGAGGCGCTGCCGGGGATGTGGATACCGGCCCTGCTCTACGAGCCGGTCGATCTCAATGACAAGGCGCCCGCCGTCCTGAACGTCAACGGGCACGTCGGGCCGCTGGGGAAGGCGATCGATTACGAGCAGCTCAGGTGCATCAACCTGGCCAAACGGGGGATGATCGCCCTCCACCCCGAATGGATCGGCTTCGGCGAGCTGGGAGGGGAAGATTACGCCCACAACAAGCTGGCCTACCTGGATCTGTGCGGCGTCAGCGGCCTCTCGGTCTTTTACCTCGCCGTCAAAAAGGCGCTCGACCTGCTCCTGAAGCACCCCAAGGTCGATCCGAAGAGGATCGCCATGACGGGGCTTTCGGGAGGGGGATGGCAGACGATCCTGCTCTCGGCGCTGGACGAGCGTGTCTCCGCCGTCATACCGAACGCCGGATACATAGGGATGGCCTGCAGGGCCAAACATCCCGAGGACATAGGCGATCTGGAGCAGAACCCCGCCGATATGATCGCGATCGCCGACTACACCCACCTGACCGCCATGCTCGCGCCCAGGCCGACGCTGCTGATCTACAACGCCGAGGACGACTGCTGCTTCAGGGCCGACAGGGCGAGGAGATCGGTCTACGAGCCGGTCAGGCCGTTTTTCGAGCTTTTCGGGGCGGGCGATTCGCTCTCGTTCTACGAGAACAAGGATCCGGGAACGCACAACTACGACAGGGACAACCGGGAGCAGCTCTACCGGTTCCTCAACCGATTCTTCTCGGAGGGGAAGGGGATCGACGAGGAGATTCCATCGGAGGACGAGCTTCTGAGCTTCGAGGAGCTGAGGGTCGGCCTGCCGGAGGAGAACGAGACGTTCAAATCGCTGGCGGTCAAGCTGATGGAGGGGCTTCCCGAGCTTCAGCCGCCCGAGGAGGAGAAGGAGATGAAGAAGTGGCGTAAGGAGGCGAGGGAGAGGCTGAGGGAGGTGGTGAGGCTGAGGGAGATCGAGTTCGAGGGCGAAAAGGTGGGCGAGGAGAGGGAGGGCGACCTGGAGGCGGCCTGGTTCAGGTTGAGATCGAGGGAGTGGACGGTGCCCGCCGTGGCCATATCGAGGGGGAAGTCCAAGACGGTAGCGCTCGTCTTCGGCGATTCCGGCAGGGCGGGGCTTTCGGAGCTCGTGGAGGAGGCGTTGAAGGAGGAGGGTAGGGTCGTCGCGTTCGACCTCCTCTTCACGGGCGAGTGCGTCCCGGACGAGGGGGATGTCTGGAAATACGTTCAGATGATGGGCGCCGTGGGGGAGAGGGCTTTGGGCGTGCAGGCGGCTCAGATCGGCGCCGTCATCGAATGGGCGTCCGACGAGCTGAAGGCCAAAAAGGTCTCGATCTACGCCGCCGGCAGGAGAACCACCGTCGCGGCGCTCATAGCCGGATCGCTCTTCCCGAAGAGGGTGGATCGGGTTCTGATAAGGGAGTCGCTCTCAAGCCTTAAGAGGCTGGTCGAGTGGGGGATGAAATACGAGGATTACCCGGAGCTGTTCTGTTTCGGCCTGCTGAAGCTCTTCGATATCCGCGATCTTATGGCCCTCTGCGCCGGCTGAGGCTCAGCAGATCCTCGGCAGCTGCTCGCCCATGAGCATCTCGATTATCCGCCTGCTCCCTATCTCCGTCCTCAGGTATACCCTGCCGGGGTGATCCTCCGTGAAGCTCCCTATGATCGAGGCCTCCCGGCCCAGGGGATGCCGTCTCATCAGCTCAACCGCCTCATCCGCCCTCTTCGGATCGACGACTGCGATCACCTTCCCCTCGTTCGCCACGTAAAGCGGGTCAAGCCCCAATATTTCGCATGCCGCCCTGACCGGCTCG
>QNBQ01000269.1 GCA_003645735.1 Candidatus Poribacteria bacterium | reverse complement strand
GCTGATGAACCTGATCGGCCTGATCCCCGGCTTCATCTCGCCCACGGCCAACCTGAACACGACGGTGGCTCTGGCGCTCATAGCGGTGGTGGGGGTGCAGATCATAGCGATCAGGGAGATAGGATTTCTTCGATACATCAGGCATTTCCTGGGCGAGCCGATCTGGCTCGCGCCCCTTATGTTTCCGCTTCACGTGATAGGCGAGGCGGCCAAGGTTTTGTCGCTTTCGATCCGACTCTTCGGCAACATCTTCGGGGAGGACACGATAATAGCCGTCCTGGCGGCCATGTCGCCTTACTTCATCCTGAAGAACGTCGAGATACCGTTCATACCTTATCAGCTTCCGATGATGCTGTTCGCGATTTTGACCGCCTTTTTGCAGGCGCTGGTCTTTTCGGTTTTGACCTCGATCTACATCGCCATGTTCTTGGGCGAGGAGGAGAGTTAAAACTTCAAGGGATGGGAGGGAGAGATGATCTACTTCGCGCTTTTGGCCTTAGCGGTTGGGCTTGGGCTGCCGCTGGCGGCGGCCGGCGCTGCCATAGGGCAGGGGATAGTCTCCAGATCGGCGCTTGAGGGGATCTCAAGACAGCCCGAAGCGGCCCCCAGGATACAGCTGACGATGATCATAGGGCTGGCGCTGATCGAATCGTTAGTGATCTACGTATTGCTCACCTTCTTCATCCTCCAGGCCAAGCTGCCCGCCTCGGAGAAGATGCTCGAGGCCATCACGGAGATCGCCAGGATCGAGGCGGGCAAAGGGGCGGCCAAGGTCTCAATAGAGGCGAGCCCGTTCACCCCGACCGCCGACGGCAAGCTGGCCGCCAAGCTGACGATACGCGTCTGGGATAGGGACGGCGTGCCGCTTAAGGGTCAGAGGCTCTCGATAACCGCCGGCGACGGGGAGATCACCGAGATAACCGATAACAACGACGGCACCTACACGGCCACGTTGATCGTTCCGCCGAGCGAGAAAGGGAAAGTCGTCGTCAGGGCTGCGGCGGAAAACGGGGTCTACGACGACATCGTCCTGACGATCCCCTCAAACGCCCTCTCGAAGGGAAGGTGATCTGGATATGGAAGGGCTGATGGAGCAGTTGGGGATAAACGTGAAGGGGATCATCATCCAGGCGATCGGCTTCCTGATAATGATCCTCATCCTGTGGAAGTTCGCGTTCAACAGGGTGATGCACCTGCTCGACGCCCGTAGGGAACGCATAGAGGAGCAGCTCAGGGAGATAAGGGAGGGGAGGGAGGAGAACGAGAGGCTGAGGGCTGAGCTCGAAAACAGGTTGAGACAGGTCGAGGCCGAGGCGGAAAGGAGGATGAGGGAGATGCTGAGCCAGGCCGAGGAGGAGAGGGAGAGGATTCTGGCGAGGGCGAGGGAGGAGGCGGCCGAGGAGTTCAGGAGGGCCAGGGAGGAGATAGAAAGGGAGAGGCGAAGGGCGCTGGCCGATCTCAAGGCGACCGTCTCGGAGCTGGCCGTTATGATCGCCGAGAAGATCATGGAGATGAGCCTCGACGAGGAGAAACACAGGGAGATCATCGATAGGATCATCGACCAGCTGACCCCATCCCTCATCAGGGGATCAGCCGAAAGGGCGGTCGAGCGATGAGGGCCGGTGAAATAGCAAGGAGATACGCCAGGGCGCTCATAAAGTCGGCGCTCGATTACGTCGAGTCCGACGTTAAAGTGCTGAAGGAGGCGGTCAGCTCCTCCGAACAGCTGAGGGAGCTGCTAACCAACCCCGTCATCCCACCGGGCGCTAAAAAGGAGGCGATCGAGAGGCTGTTCGAGGGAAGGGTTCACGAGGTGACGCTCAACTTCCTCAGGACGTTGATCCAGAAGAGGCGGGAGGCGCTGTTGCCCGAGATACTCGAGTCCTTCGAGGAGGAGCTGGACAGGGCCAAGGGGATAAAGGTGGTGGAGGTGACGACGGTCGTGCCGCTGACGGAGGAGCAGAGGAGGAGGTTGGTGGAAAAGGTGAAGGCGGCCGTCGAAGGTGAGATAAGGCTTGAGGAGAGGATCGACCCCTCCATAAAGGGGGGGATGTTGATAAAGATCGGCGACACGACCATAGACGCCACCTTCTCCACGATGCTCGAAAAGGTCAGGGAACATCTCCTGAGCAGGGTCGAGGAAGGGTGAGAGGATGCGTCAGCTTAAGATAAGCCCCGAAGAGGTTTCGGACGTAATCAAGGAGGAGATACTTGAGTTCGCAAAGAGCATAGACGTATACGACTCGGGCGTCGTCCTCCAGGTGGGGGACGGCATAGCCAGGGTTCACGGGCTTGAAAACGTGATGGCCGGGGAGCTGGTGGAGTTCCCGAACGGGGTGCTGGGGATAGCCCTCAACCTGGAGGAGGATAACGTCGGATGCGTCCTGCTCGGCGAGGAGAGGCTGGTCAAGGAGGGGGACATAGCGAAGAGGACGGGGAGGGTCGTGGAGGTGCCTGTAGGAGAGGCGCTTTTGGGCAGGGTGGTCGACCCGCTCGGCAGGCCGCTGGACGGCAAGGGCGAGATAAAGGCGGAGACGTATCTGCCCGTCGAGAGGAGGGCGCCCGGCGTCATAGACCGCCAGCCGGTTCACGAGCCCCTTTACACCGGTCTGAAGGCGATCGACTCCATGATACCCATAGGGAAGGGACAGAGGGAGCTGATAATAGGGGACAGGCAGACCGGCAAGACGGCGATAGCGATAGACACGATCATCAACCAGCGCGATAAGGACGTCTACTGCTTCTACGTGGCCATAGGCCAGAAAAGCTCGACCGTCGCCCGGATCGTCGAGGTGCTGAGGAAGTATGGCGCGATGGATTACACGACGGTGGTCGTGGCCAGCGCAAGCGATCCCTCCTCCCTCCAATACCTGGCCCCCTTCGCCGCCACCTCCATGGCCGAATACTTCAGGGATACGGGGAGACACGCGCTGATAGTCTACGACGACCTCACGAAACACGCCTGGGCATACAGGCAGATGTCGCTGCTGTTGCGCCGTCCACCCGGAAGGGAGGCCTATCCCGGCGACATATTCTACCTGCACTCGAGGCTGCTGGAGCGGGCGGCGAAGCTGAGCGATGAGAAAGGGGGCGGGTCGCTGACCGCCTTCCCGATAATCGAGACCCACGAGGGAGACATAACGACCTACATACCGACCAACCTGATCTCGATAACCGACGGGCAGATCTACCTTGAGCCGTCCCTCTTCTACGCCGGCATAAGGCCCGCGATAAACGTCGGCATATCGGTCTCCAGGGTCGGCGGCGCGGCCCAGATAAAGGCGATGAGGCAGGTGACCAGGAGTTTGAGGCTGGATCTCGCCAGATACAGGGAGGTGGCCGCCTTCGCCCAGTTCGGAACGGAGCTGGACAGGGCCACCCAGATGCAGCTCATAAGGGGGCAGAGGCTACAGGAGCTGCTCAAACAGGAGCAATACAACCCCATGCCGGTCGAAAAACAGGTGGTGTCGCTATTCGCCGGAACCCAAGGGTATCTCGATGACATACCGGTCGAGGAGGTCAGGAGGTTCGAGAGGGAGCTGCTGGAATATGTCGAGGAGAACCACCCGGAGATCCTCCGAGGGATAGTTGAGAAAGAGGAGCTGGATGAGGAGCTGGAGTCAAAGCTTCGGAACGCCATAGAGGAGTTCAAGAGGGGCTTCAGGGCGGGGAGCTGATATGCCGACGCTGAGGGGGATCAGGCGCAGGATACAGAGCATATCGAACATAAGGCAGGTGACCGACACGATGCGGATGGTGGCGGCGGCGAAGCTCCGCCGGGCGCAGGAGGCGATAGAGTCGGCCAGGCCATACGCCGAGAGGCTGGCCACGCTGGCCCACCACCTGGCATCGCGTATAGGCGGCGAGGTCCACCCGCTCATGGCCGTCAGGCCCGTGAGAACCGTCTGCCTCATACCGATAACCTCCGACAGGGGGCTGTGCGGCAGCTTCAACGCGAACGTCATCCGGACGACCCTCTCCCTCATCGAGCGATACCAGGGGGAGGGCGCCGAGGTGGGGC
>QNBQ01000268.1 GCA_003645735.1 Candidatus Poribacteria bacterium | reverse complement strand
GTAGATCGCCCCGTATACCTCCCCCCGCCTGGCGTCGAGAAGCGGGCAGATCAGCCCGTCGAAGAACTTCACCCCGAAGGCCAAAACGTCCAGGGAGGGGACGCCCACGATCGGCTTCCTCAGAGCGTAGGCCAGGCCTTTGGCGGTTGCGACCCCCACCCTCAGGCCGGTGAACGACCCCGGCCCTTTGGAGACGGCTATCAGATCCACATCCCATATGCTCAGGCCCGCCTTTTTGAGCATCTGATCGATGGCCGGCATCAGCCTGGATGAGTGGGTCTCCATCACGTCCAACACGTGTTCCGCTACGACCTTATCCCCGTCTATGAGGCCGATGCTCCCGGTGGTCGTGCTCGTGTCAATCCCCAAAACCCTCACGTCTCAACCCCTCCAAAACCCTTCTCGGCCCCTCCCCCAAGGCCGTCAGCTCTATCCTCCGGGTCAGCTCATCCACCCATTCCATCCTCACCTCGATCCTCTCGGAGGGGAGCAGGTGCAGGATTTTCTCGGCCCACTCGATCACGCAGACGCCCTTTTCGGCCATCTCCAATATCCCCAGCTCCTCTATCTCCTCGGGGTCGTCTATCCGGTATAGATCCACGTGGTAAAGCGGGCATCTTCCGGGGTAGAGGTTGAGGATGATGAAGGAGGGGCTGCTGAAATACCTTCGATCGACCTCCAGCCCCCGGGCGATCCCCCTCGCCAGGCAGGTCTTGCCCACCCCCAGATCGCCTATGAGCGCGACCAGATCGCCCGGCCCGAGCCTTCTTCCCAGCTCGAACCCTATCCTCTCCGTCTCATCGGGGGATCGGGAGGTCAGCAGCAGCGTTTCCCTCATATCTCCCTTCTTCCCTCAAGCGCCTTGGCCAGGGTCACCTCATCGATGTATTCCAGATCACCTCCCATCGGGATGCCGTAGGCGATGCGGGTCACCTTGATGTTCAGCTTCCCCAGCAGGTTGGCGATGAACATCGCCGTCGCCTCGCCCTCGGTCGTGTGGTTCGTGGCGATTATGACCTCCTTGACGTCCTCGTTGTTCACCCTCTCGAGAAGCTCCCTTATCCTGAGCTTATCGGGGGTGATCCCGTCCATCGGCGAGAGGGCGCCCATCAACACGTGGTAGACGCCGTTGTATCTGTTGGTTCTCTCCAACGCCCAGAGATCGTCCGGCTCCTCGACGACGCAGATGGTCGAGTGATCCCTTTCGGGATCGGAGCAGATCTCGCAGGGATCGGTCTCGGTTATGTTGCCGCATATCGAGCAGTAGGTCAGGGATTTCTTGACCTCGGCTATCGCGCGGGCCAACCGCTCGGTCTCTTCCTCGGGCATCTTCATGATGTGGAAGGCGAGCCTCTGGGCGGTCTTCAACCCCACGCCCGGAAGCTTTTTAAGCTCGCTTATGAGCCTCTCAAGGGGTTTAGGGTATTGCCGCATATCAGGTCAACCCCGGTATCTTCAACCCCCCCGTCAGCTTCTCCATCTCCTTGGCCATCAGCTCCCTTGCTTTGCGATGGGCCTCGTTGACGGCGGCCAGGATCAGATCCTCCAGCATCTCCACGTCGTCCGGATCGACGACCTCGGGGGAGATCTTTATGGAGAGGATCTCCTGCTGGCCGTTGGCGACGACCGTCACCATGCCGCCGCCAACGGTCGCCTCGACCGTTTTGTTGGCCAACTCCTCCTGAATCTCCATCATCCTCTTCTGAAGCTTTTGGGCCTGCTTTATCAGATCGCTTAATCCCCTCGCCATGTTTTCCCCTCCGTTATATCGACGATCTCGCCCGAGAAGGCGTTCATCACCATCCTCACCCCTTCATCGCTCATCGCCTTCTGCCAAAGGGCATAGGTGGGGTCACCCATGTTCCGTTCCTCGACCTCCCTCCTCCGCTCCTCCACGATCACCTCCAGCCTGACCGGCCTGCCGACGATCTTCTGCAGAAGCTCATCCACCTGCTGTTTGCTCTCGATCTCCTCAAGGAACTCCTTGGTCATCTGGGTGGGGACGGCGATGACGAGCTTATCGCCCTCCAGTTTCACGGGGCGGCCGTCCTTCATGAAGTTGTGCAGCGCTATGCTGATGTCCCGGACGCCCTCCACGAGCTTCTCCCACACCTCCTGGAGGTCGACGTCGATCCCCTCGGCCCTCTGAGGAGCTTCCTCGACGGGCTTCGCGGCCTCCTCGATAGGAGGCCTTTCCTCAGCCTTCGGCTCGGGCTTCGGCGGGGGAGGCGGCTGGACGGCCTGCGGGGCCGGTTCGAGCGAGATGGCCGCCTCTATCTTCGCCTCCATATCCTCAAGCCTCTCCAGGACCTCTTCCAGAGGCCTCCCCTCCCCCAGCTGGCAGGCCTCTATCAAGGCCGCCTCCAGGACGAACCGCTCATACCCCAGCCCCTTCATCTCCGCCTCGGCCCTCATGAGGACCTTGAGTATCCGCCTGACCCTCTCCAGCGAGATCTGCGGGGCGAGGGAGAGCAGCTCGGAGATCTTCGAGCTGGGGGCGTCTATGAGCTTCCTCAGATCCGGGCTGACCTTGAGGAGCATCAGGTCGTGGAAGGCCGATGTGAGGTTTTTGAGGCATTGGGTCAGATCTGCGCCGCTTTCGACCAGCTTCTCGACCGCCTCGACCGCCCTCGCCGCGTCCCTCTTTATCACGCTCTTGAACAGCTCATCCATGAGCCGCGCCGACCCCAGCCCGAGCATCTTTGAAACGTGTTCGGCGGTCACCTTGCCGCCCGATGAGGCGACCATCTGCTCCAAGATGTTTTCGGCATCCCTAAGACATCCGTCCGAGTTGCGCGCTATGATCGATATCGCCTCCTCCTCCACGTCGAACCCCTCCGCCTCGGCCAGGAACTTCAGCCTCTTGGAGATCTCCTCGACCGAGAGCCTTCTGAAGTTGAACTGAAGGCATCTGGAGAGGATCGTGTCCAGCACCTTGTGCTTCTCGGTCGTGGCCAAAATGAAGATCACGTGCGGGGGCGGCTCCTCCAGGGTTTTAAGCAACGCGTTGAACGCCTCGGGGGTGAGCATGTGGACCTCATCTATGATGTAGACCTTGTATCTGCAGGTCGTGGGGGCCAGCTTGACGTTCTCCCTCAGCTCCCTTATCTGATCTATCCCCCTGCTTGAGGCGGCGTCCATCTCTATCACATCGAACGTCCTGCCGGAGGCGATGCTCTTGCAGTTGGGGCATTCGTTGCACGGCTCCGGTTTGGTCTCGGGGTTTTGGAGGTTCAAACAGTTGACCGCCTTCGCGAGTATCCTGGCGACCGTTGTCTTGCCCGTCCCCCTGGGGCCGCTGAACAGATACGCGTGGGCTATCCTGCCGGCGGCAAGGGCGTTTTGGAGGGTGGAGACGACGTGATCCTGCCCCACCACCTCGCTGAACCTCTGAGGGCGCCACTTCCTGGAGAGGACGAGATGTCCCGTCATAACCCCTTCACCCGGCCGGGTTCGGAGAGCTATAGCAATTATACCATGCCCCTTCTGGTTTAGGCAAACCTCCGAACGTCAAAGGGGAGGGCTGCTGGGCGGGCTCAGCCTTCACTCCTCATCGTCGTCCACGAACTCCCTCCCCTCCTCCATCGCGTAGGCCTTCAGCTTGTTCCTTATCGTTCTGGCAGTTATGCCTAGTATCTCAGCGGCTTTGGATTTGACGTTGCCGCAGGCCTCCAGCGTCCTGAGTATGATGATCTTCTCCGCTTCGTGCAGCGGGGTGCCGATCGGTATCACTATCTGATTGGCCGAGCTTCTGCGCCGCTCGGGGTTGATGTATTCCTCGGTTATGATATCGCCGGGGCAGAGGATGACGGCCTGCTCGATGACGTTTCTCAGCTGGCGTATGTTGCCCGGCCAGTGGTAGTTCATCAGCTTCCGCATCGCCCCCTCCGAAAACCCCTTTATCTCCTTGCCGTGCTGTCGGTTGTAGATCTTGAGGAAATGCTCCGCGAGCAGCGGTATATCGTCCTTCCTCTCCCTGAGGGGGGGCAGCTCTATGGTGACGACCGCCACCCTGTAGTAAAG
>QNBQ01000267.1 GCA_003645735.1 Candidatus Poribacteria bacterium | reverse complement strand
CTTCTCATGATACCTGAAATTCAAACCGCCTTCAAGTTAGGGGAAGGAGGGGTTACAGATTCGAACCAATCGGGGTGGAGCTTGGACAGCTTCTCCAGCTGGGAGAGAAGCCATCCTCTTATCTATGCTCGCCTTTTCGGGTAAATCAACCTGGGATGTTTTATGCTACACTTTAGGAGGAGCTCAATTCCTGAACACCGAGGAGGGGCAGGAGTTGTGGAGAATTGAGAAAACATCTTTATCGACGCGTTCTGAATTTCTGAACGCACTCTTAAAAGGACATGAGAGGACGAAAACCAAAGTTCAGTCAGAGAGAGATTATAGATGCCTTGAAAAGCTCTGGCGGGATAATCTCACTTGCCGCCAGAAAGCTGGGCTGCTCAAGAACTACCATCTACAACTACATCCACCGATATCCAAAAGTAAGAGAAGCATATGAGGAGATCACGGAGACATGGCTTGACATAGCGGAGATGAAGCTGTTCCAGAAGATCTTAGAGGGGGATCTCAGGGCAATCACCTTTTACCTCAGGAACAAAGGAGCTTCGAGGGGATATGGTCCGGTGGGGAAAAAGTGGATGCCTCCTCAACCGACCATCGAGATCGTATTGCCTGAGTGGGCGAGGGATGAGGATGTTGATGTTGCACAATATCAGATGTGATGGTAAAATAAAGGCGAGGGTGATGAAAGGGCGATGACCCATCAGCGTATAAAGCGGGATGACCCCAAAGCTGAATACGCCCGAGTTCACTTCTTCCTCCCGAAGGAGCTCAAGGATCGGCTGATGGCGATGGCGCGGGCGCAAAACAAGAGCTTTTCGCTTATGATGCGGGAATTGGTTGAGACGTTCACGGACACGGTTGAAAAAGCCGTTGAGAGAGGAGATCGACCCGAGGGGGTGATCCAGCGGGTCCTGAGTGTGATAAGCGAAGAGGGAGGAGCAGAGATGAGGGATCCGGAGGGAAGGGAGGAGCTTTTCAGGCCAATTTATGACGCGTTGAGGGAAGCATGGATCGAGGTCCTCCCTAAAACTGCGGATGTATGCTTCAACAGATGGATCCTACCAGAACTTGAGCGGCGAGGGATGAAGGAGGAGGATCTATGGGCGGCCCTCATCCTCTTTCCCCTTTCCTCCGATGAGGTGGAAATACGGTTTAACGAAGAGATACCCCTTCACGTGCAGGAGTTTTTCTATACGAAGCCGGAGAGAAATCGCCGCGTTTTTCAAGGCTACCTTTCAAAAGAGGCTTTAAAGCAGATCATAGAAGCTATTGAGGGGGACGGTGTCATTCGATTAAAATCCCATCAAACTTTGCTGATCCCGAAGAGGGAGGAGAAGGAGATAATCATCACCGTCCTAGAAGAGAGAGGGGGGAATCTCGCCCCTTCCACGAAGAGCTATCTGCTCATCTTCAGGCTTGGGGGAGAAACCTTCTGGCTCTTGGGACCCGACTTCCTTCTACCATCAATATCAATGAAGAAAGCCCCTATCATACGGAGGTGCCTTTACTGCGGCAAGTCATTTGTCCCAAGCAAATATCACCCGGATCAAAAATTCTGCTCTACTAGGTGCAGAATCTATTTCTTCAGAAAACAGAAGAGAACAGGAGGTGTTACGAAGCTCAGAAGATCCTTGTAACCAGTCTTTCCCTAAAAACCTCGGTTGAAAGTTACGCGGGGTAATGGTAAAATTATAAGGGCGCAGGAAATAAAAAGCCCCGGTGGGCAGGACCGGGGGAAGCGAGTTCCAAGAGGTGATAAAAATGGGAATGAATCCCATCAAAAATAGTATACCAGATACTCCTAACTTTTTCCACCAAGCATTATCATATTTGGGAGAGGGCCTCTCACTTCTCCCGATCCACCCAAAAGCAAAAAATCCGAAGATCCCATGGGAAGAATTCCAAAAAAGGCGACCGACCAAAGAGGAAATCCGTAAATGGTTTTCAGAAGATGAAGCTGGGATAGGCATCGTCTGTGGAGATGTCAGCAACGGATTCCTCGTTCTGGAATTTGATGAACAAAATTGGGATGAAATCGCCGTCTTATTCGAGGAAGCGTTTCCCAGAATTGCTTATGAAACCCGGAGGGTGGAGACGGGAGGTGGGAGACTTCACCTGTGGATACGATGCCGGGAGATACCTAAGGATTTAACGCGTATAGAATGGAGATTCCCGGAGCTTGGAGATGCAGCTGTTGAGCTTCGAGCAAATGGCCACTATGTTGTTGCTCCGCCTTCTATACATCCGTCCGGTGAACGGTATCGATTTCTAAACGACAAACCGATATTGGAGATCTCTTGGGACAAGCTGCAGGAAATAATCGCCTGGTTTGATGAAAGAGGTAAGCGGACTGTTGGTGGCCGATCCAAGCAGACACCGATTAAAACTCGGAATACAACCTCCAGGGAGGTTAAAGAAGAAAAGGATATCATCAAACAAGCCGCTGAGTATTACTTGAGGAGAGCCTTGGCAGTGGCAACAGTTGGCAATCGTAACGATACAGGGTTCTGGTTGGCTTGTCAGCTTCGGGATCTCGGCCTGGACGAATCCGAAGCTGAAGCTTACATGATTCGATATGCCGAAGGAGTTCCCCAAGGTGAGCATCCTTACACCGTGAAAGAGGCCCTTTCCAGCTTGCGATCGGCTTACAAGAGAGAACCTCGGGAGCCAGCAATTCCAAGCATTAGGAAGGAACGCAAATTCACTCCCTCAGGAAGGGAGATTAAGAGGGCTCAACTAGCTGAGATCGTGGATAAACTCCGCGCTGTAGTTTCTCCCTCGCCCGGCTACGAGTTTGAAAACCCACATGCGTTCATCGAGGAGCTAACCCTTGAGGAGTTCAGAGCGCTGCTTAAAGCTTTGAACGAAGAGCCGGCCATCCCCTTTGCATCACCCACCCATCCCGATGCGCGGCGGAAGAAACGTAAGAAGCGGAAATCAGCCGCTAAGGCCTGCCGCCTCCCCTGGCTGCTCGCTTGCGAATACTTCCTGTCCAAAGCTCTCGAGAGAGCGGAGCCTGGAAAGCGGAACAAAACAGGTGTTTGGCTTGCATGTCAGCTGCGCGACGCCGGCGTTCCCAAGGAGATCGCCGAGGAATACATGGTCCTCTACGCTGCCCACGTCCCGCGCGTTCACGACGACCCATACACCTCGGAGGAGGCTTTGAACACCCTGAAATCGATTTACAAGAACCGAAAGCACTCGGAGAGAGGTCCAGCGATACCCGGTTACCTGAAGGCGCTCTTCAAAAAAGCAGAGCTTGCTCAAAGGCTTGTCATGAAGCTGGATATCCCACGAGGCTATGGGGTGAGGGCAAACACCCTTCGAATCGTTCTCCTCCCGCTCATCGCCGCAGCCCTCGCCTTCGGCAAACGCAAGCCAGACGGTTCACTCGTCGCCAACGTGAAAAGGCTCAGCCTCAGAACGCTCGAATGGCTCACAGGATTACACCGAAACACGGTGTGGAAAGCGTTAAAGAGGCTGACCCAGGGGATTGAAATTGCAGGAGTAAAAGTTGAAGTTAGCAAGCAAGAACACCGCGGGATGCGATTAGCCCCCGTCTACAAGGTTACAATTTCGGCTCAGCTGCTTTCAGATGGAATTTTGCAAATTTGTGACACAGCCGAAGGTGTGAGACACCGCAGTGCGGTGTCGCTCGGTAGTGTCACAAGTTTGCAATTTTCCCACGACGCCTTCAGGCGAAGGCGAAGAGGAACAGCGTTAAGCAAAACGGACTATTTTGTCCTCATCGCTCTGGGTGAGTTGAGTTCAGCTGCTGTGTCCGAGCTGGTTGAACGTCTCAAGCTAAATCATACGACGGTCTGGCGTAGCCTCAGGAAGCTTGAGAGTTATGGCGTTGTAAAGCGGATTGATAAGCGCGGCAAAGCGGTTATCTGGGCGATAGACGAGCTCAGCGAGATGAAGCTGGACGAGGTGGCCGATCTGTGCGGGGTAACTGGAAAACGAAAAAGAACGGCTATCCTTCATGCCCGTGAGCGTAAGGAGCATGACGAGGATTTTGAAAGATGGGTGACGGCTCCTCCTCAG
>QNBQ01000266.1 GCA_003645735.1 Candidatus Poribacteria bacterium | reverse complement strand
ATGCAGGCCGCCGGTTGTGGGGACGTGTGCGCCGAGAAGCATCTCTCACTCCTCCTCTTCCTCTAACATATCGCATTTTTCGAAATCGTCCTTCGGCAGCTCAAAAGGGGGTTTCTTGCCGATTCTCTTGAAATAATCGGCCAGGGCGGCCTTGAGCGCCTGCTCCGACAGCACCGAGCAGTGCATCTTGACCTTGGGCAGCCCCCCGAGCGCCTCGGCGATCACCTTGTTGGTCACCTTGAGCGCTTCCTCTATCGTCTTGCCCTTGATCATCTCGGTCAGCATCGAGCTAGTGGCTATGGCGGCGGCGCAGCCGAAGGTTTGGAACTTGGCGTCGACGATCCTGCCGTTCTCTATCCTCAAGTAGAGCCTCATGATGTCTCCGCAGACCGGGTTACCTACCGTCCCCACCCCATCGGCGTCCTCGATCGCCCCGACGTTCCTCGGGTTCAGGAAATGCTCCATCACCTTGGGGCTGTATTGGGATTGGAAGTCATCCCTCATCTTCCCCACCTCTCTCCTCAATCATTTCGATAACACCATCTTTCTCACCGCCGAGAAGCCGGGTGCTTGAAGCGAGTAGAAGTAGATTCCGCTCGCCGCAGGCTGTCCGATTTCATCTCGGCCGTCCCAATATGCGGCTTTGTCCTTGGAGGTGTAATCGCCCGGGCCGAGCTTTCCGAGGTTAAGCGTCCTGATAAGCTTGCCGTCGGAGGAGAAGATCCGTATCACCACCTCGCCCGGCTCCGATAGAGTGAAGGGTATCCAAGTATCAGGATTGAACGGATTGGGGAAATTCTGGAGAAGCTCCGTTCGAGCGGGTTTGAGGCCGGCCTTCAGTTCGACGGTTATGGGCGGGTAGAGCTTGCGGCTTCCGTCCAGATCGATCACTTCCACCCTGTATCTCCCTATCCCCCCATGTGGGGGCGTGTCGATGTAGGTGAACTCCTTCTGGGAGGGGTTCGATGGGACGATCGCCCTGCGGGTGATCCTGACCGAGCGGCCTTTTTCATCTATCCTGTGGATATGGAACCCGAACGGCTCCGATTCCGTCCTCCACTTGAGGATCACCCTGCCGTTTTCGACCCGGGCGGTGAACGCGGAAAGCTCAACGGGCAGCGAGCTATCGCTGAAAACCCTTTGAGCGTAGACGTCGGTGCTTCCCCTCGCATCCAACCAGGCGATTATCGCCCCTCCCGCTCCATCGGATACCAACCAGGGATATCTTTGATTGCTAGGGGCGCCGCAGACTTGAACGCCATTAGAAGCCCATATAGGAACGCCGTCAGAGGTTATCTTAAGCGCGTAGATATCCCCCTGAAAATGTCCCTCTCTGTAGTCTGCCCAGGCCACAACTACTCCACCGTCAGTTCGAGAGATAAATTGGGTACTTTGAGAGTAGGGTAGATCGGAGACAAGGACCATTTGGGACCATACAACCCCGTTGGAGTAGACCCTTTGAACAAATGTCCTAGTATATGAGTTGTAGTAGAGAGCTCCGAAGGCTATGTAAGTGCCCCCACTTCCATCCGGAATAGCTACGACATAGTTGTTTGTGTTATCGTAACCGGCTGGCGACGGCGAAATTGCCTTCGTGAACAGTAAGCTTCCGTCGTCTTTCCGAAATTTTTTGACTCCAAGCCCCCGGCCTCCTCTGTATATCAAGATGCCTCCATCAGGGGCACTGACCATTGAAGGCCTAATATCCTCGAATCCCGATACAAACCTTGCTCCTGCAGTCTGGCTCCAGACAACCTCACCCTGGGAGTTGATGCGGCATACAACTATATCGCTTTGACCATCATCCCACCAAGCTAAATACGCACCGCCCTGATGATCAGAGGCAATGTTTGAGTAGCGATGGTAAGCCACGTGAATCCCCGAGGGAACAACCCACCAATACTGATTATCGGGATCTGAGGTTATCTGTTTAGACCAATCCAAGGTTCCATCCGGGTTTACATGGGCTGCATAGACATCATACTCGCTCAAGCCGCCCCCAGATCTGATGCCCTCACACCAAGCTATTATAGCCCCCCCTGCACCATCGCCCACAGCTACTGGATAGTCAACTGAGTAATAACTGTTGGTAGATACAGACCGGTGAACCATTGTCTCCCACTGTTCCACGCCATCGGGGGATATCTTCTGAGCCCAAACTTCGTGATAATATTTGCCTCCGGTGACGAAATATTTGATCCAAACAACTATCGCATTCCCATAACCATCCGGAGCCACGAAGAAAATGTGGGTTCCAATTGAGGTCGATGTCAATTGGACGACATCTCCGAGCGTGCCATCCACCCTCACCCTTCTTGCGAAAAGGATGTTGTTGTTTGGATCACTGACCTGATTGTAATACAGCCACACGACAATCATTCCATTAGCTCCATCTGGAGCAGCAGCAAAGGATTCAACATGCTGATGCTCGGTGACCCTCAAATTAACCGTCGGATCGCCCGGCCATCCGGCCCATGAGAGGAGAGGTAGGAAGCAGAGACACGCGATAAGGATTAATCTCTTCCTCATCGCACACCTCCTTAAGAAATTGTTTCCATCACCTCATCCTCAGGCAGTTGAAGCACCTCCTCGGCTAATCTGGGGGCCTCCTCCATCGGAAAGCCTCCGGTTAGTCTAGCCCACAGCTTATCCTTAGGCCTTAACACCACCTCCCTCCCCTCCTTATCCCTCGCCCTCAGGTAAGGGGAGGAAGAGCGTCGGGCCTTCAAATTCCTCTTGCCTGGGGTGCAGCCCGTGGCCGCCATCACCCCGTCGATCATGCAGGAGTAGGGCGTCCTGAGCGGACAGCCCACCTCGACCTCCATGTCGAAGTAGCCCCTGGCCCCCAGAAGCTCTCTGGCTTTCAAGCCCAACCTAACCCCCAAGGCGAGGAACGGCCCGGGATGGCCGTGAACCCTCACCCCCATCTCAAATAACCGAGCCGGATCGCTGGACAGCCTCGGCCTCCTGGGAAACATCCTCCCCTCCCCCATACAGGCGGCGGTTCCAGCGAGAGTATACCCTAACCCGCTCCTCTTAGTCAAGTTAGTCAGCTCCGAAGCCCAGATTAAACAGCTTCCCGATCGAACGCCTCGGAACACTTTTCCGCTTGATGCTTTATCCCCGCCATGGTATAATCCCGGAGGAATCCCATGAGGAGGACGGCGATGAAGAGGTTCATCGCTTCGATGTTCGCGCTGGCGATCCCCGCCGGCCTGGCGTTCGGGGTCGCCCCCGAGGGCGTCATCGGCGTATGGCTTTTCGACGAAGGGGAGGGGGATGTCCTGAAGGACGTCAGCGGAAACGGCAACGACGGGACGATCGTCAACGCCCAGTGGATCGAAGGCGTGAGGGGGAAGGCGCTGAAGTTCGACGGGTCGGGCTACGTGGAGATACCGGCCTCGGAAACGCTCAACTCGATCGAGAACGAGATATCGGTTCTGGCCTGGGTCAGGGTGGACGCCTGGGCCAACTGGGCCAGGATAGTCGCCAGGGGCAACTGGACGCCCGCCATGGACAAATACCAGTTCCTGCTGCTCCTGGGAGGGTCGATGGGGGATGTGGGCTTCTGCGTTTCGATCAAGGGCGAGAGGGCGAAATACGCCGGAAAACCCGTCCTGGAGCTGAACAAATGGCATCACGTCGCGGGCGTGTCGGACGGTCAGCAGGTGAAGCTCTACGTGGACGGCCAGTTCATAGGCGCCTCGCCCTCCGCCGCCCCGATAAACAAGATGGTCGATGAGCCGCTCACCATAGGCTGCGGATACGCCAACGGCTCCAGGGCCTCCTTCTTCAACGGCGCGGTGGACGAGGTGGCGATCTTCAACAGGGCGCTTTCGGACGACGAGGTGAAGGAGCTGATGGAGGGCCTCGGACAGCTCGTCTACCCCGTCGATCCCCGCTCGAAGCTGGCCGTCACCTGGGGGGAGGTGAAGAGCCGTTGAGAGGAGGGCGGAGGCCAAGGGAAGGGTCCTGCTCGTCAACCCCTGGATACACGACTTCGCCGCCTACAACTTCTGGATGGAGCCGATCGGCCTCCTTTCGATCGGGGCCGT
>QNBQ01000265.1 GCA_003645735.1 Candidatus Poribacteria bacterium | reverse complement strand
GCGCGGCATGGTGGATGGCTGGGGTCGGAAGTTTGGCGTTTCCAGGATATACGGGCTGCTGAAGAACCCGTTTTACACCGGGCTGATACAGTGGAGAGGGAAGATTTATCAGGGAATCCACGAGCCAATTGTTCCTCGTGAGCTGTTCGAGCGCGTTCAGGAGGTTCTCAGACGCCACCGCAATGGGACGAAGACGACTGCGCGGGACAAATTCCCTTACTCCGGGCTGGTGCGGTGTGGCTATTGTGGGTGTGCTATGACGGGTGAGCTGAAGGTTAAGCCCAGCGGGAGAGTTTACAAGTATTACAGGTGCACCGGCAACAAGGGCAAGGTGCATATCAGGATACGCGAGGAGGAACTGGGGAGGCTGTTCGAGGAGGAGCTGGGCAAGATCAAGATCCCGGCTAGTTGGGTTGATTTGATAATCGATTCCATACGCGAGACCTACGCCGAGGAGATCGAGGAAATTCAGAAGCAGCGCAGACAGCTTGAGGAGGAGAAAGCGAGAATCCAGGGTTGGCTCGAAAGAGCTTATATCGATATGCTGGAGGGGCGGGTGAGCGAGAGCTTCTGGCAGAGGCAGCGGGAGAAGTGGGAAGGGAGGTTAGCGGAGATCAACGAGTTGCTGAGCCGTTCGGTGCCGAGCGATGTGGAGGAGCTGTGCAGGGATGCTGGGAAGATACTGTATTTGGCGGCTCACATTCAGGAGCTATATAGAGAACAGCCTGGGTCCGAACGGAGGAAATTGCTGGAGAGGGTGTGTTCGGACTCCAGGCTGTATCACGGGAAGCTAGAAATTATCTGGCGCGAGCCGTTCGATGAGATAATGAAAGCTGTAAATTATTCAATTTGGCGTCCCCAACGGGATTTGAACCCGTGCCGCGGGCTCGAAAGGCCCGTGTCCTAACCAGGCTAGACGATGGGGACGCCGGATGAAACAAGCGAAAGAAAGAAGTGAGCCGTGGGGGACTCGAACCCCCGACCCTCTGATTAAAAGTCAGATGCTCTACCTCCTGAGCTAACGGCTCACACCGCCCAAATATGATACCTTAACCGCTAAGGATATGTCAACCTTTTCCCTCCCCAGCCGATGTTCAGTAGCAAAACCAAGGGATGAAAGCTCACATGTCAGAAGATCTCAAAAGCCTGGGGCTTAAGCAAATGACATCCTCGTTCGGGCTTTATTTTAGAACGCTCTCCACTTTCAACGAACGCCGAGCCCTCCTGCCGATTGAGGGGATGACGAGGTAGCCGTTCGGGAACCAGTGATGAGGGAGATATATCAAGCTCGGGGCCGTTATCGAAGGATTCTCCTCCCAGACGCATTTGAACGATCGACTTTCCAAGTCAGATCGATACCGGATCAACCTGCCGGCCACCGCTTCGGGATAGAGAGAGGAGCTGAAAGTAAGGAGCGTCCTTGACCTCCTTTCTGCTTCCGTAAGCCCAATAGGTGTCGCTGAAGAGGTTTTCTCCAGCTGTCTCACGACCATCTCCGCGGCCCGGGACGTGTTCGGCAAACCGCAGATGGCCCTCCACTCGCCGATCAAAACCGGCATCCCCAACCGCTTAGATGTCTCGGCGGGCCTATCGAAGATCAGCTCGCCCCCCTGGAATCGGCCTGCGCAACCCCGTCGGCATCGGTTACAATGTCATATCCATGAGGTGCCAAGGTCTGAAGCAGATCGCGCTTCCCACCCGGCGCGATGGAGAGGAGCCCGCTGGAGACACCGATGTTGCACAACTGAACCGGCTCTATGAAGATGATGTGGTTCCGATTGACCTCCCTTATTTATCGCTCGTGCGACTCGGTTATAGAAGCTCGCCAGGGCCGTCCGCTCGAACACCTTTGATAGCTCAACCGCCCCGTCGACGAACGCCTTGAAGACCTCGAAATCCGACGCATACTTTTAAGTGAAGTTCGCCCTGGAGAGCTGGTATACGGATCATCCGGGATGTTAAAATAACAACGGACGGTCGCCGGACGTTGAGGGTTAAGGCCTGAGGATTTAAGACATGTCGCTCTTCCCGAGCGCAAGTGTAACACCGAATTGATCAGGAAAGGGGAAAGAGCTCAACAGGTATGAACGCTTGGATAGACATCGTTGGAAATTACGAGCTGAATTTGACGGCGGAGGATATCAGCCCCTCTCAGGAAATACGGGTCTTCTTCTCCGGCAACGAGGAAACCCCACGCCGCACGTCTCTGGTTGTCTCCAAGGGAGGTTTTAAGATCGTCTGCCAGACCTCCCGGGGCGAGAGGGTCTGGAAGGAGCGGAGATGCGCTTTACAGCTTCCGTGGAGGATCCGTATACTAAAGAAGGGGAACTTCTTCAGGCTCTGGGTGAACGATCGAACGGAGTGGATCCGCGGAGCTCTCGGCGAGTGGGAGGGGTTCTATGATCCGTTTGAAAACAGAGTCGGCGTTGAGATCCCAAAAGGCGCTGTCATTTCCTCCTTCACGGTGACCCCGCTCCCGTGGCTGCAGCAGGTCACCGAGCCGGTGATCAAGCGCGGCCCGGAGGGGAGCTTCTACGAAATGCAGGTCATCCCGGGGGCGATCATCAAATATAATGGCCTCTATTACATGTATTGCGTGACCGCCATGAAAGGCGATCAGGAGGGGGCTTCCAGGCGGAGCATCGGGGTGGCGATCAGCGAAGACCTCAGAAACTGGGGGATGCATCCGGAGCCTGTAATCCGCCCCTCAGACCTGCCTCCGTGCGACAACCTATATGTCAACGGCGCTGTCGTAGCGCCGGAGGGCAAGGTCGCCATCATGTTTTCAGCCCAAAGGTTCCCGGAATGGCTTGGGTTCATGTTGGCGACGGCCGAGGAACCCCTGGGGCCGTTCAAGCTCCATCCGAAAAATCCTGTCTTCAAACATCCCTACCCCGCACATGAATTTGACCTGATACGCGTCGATCATCCGGAATATCGGTATATGCTTTTCTACGCGGGCTTCACCCCCGATCCGCCCACCGGACCTCCCGGGGATAGGGGCTACCTGATCTATAGCGATGACCTAGTAAACTGGTGGGAGGACCCCCGGAACCCGGTCTTCGGCCCTGAGACCCTGGATAACTGGGACGCCGTGCATGTCCGCCCCCGTTCCCTTTGCAGGATCGGCGAGACCTGGTATCTGTGGTATGAGGGCTGCAACCGCTGGAGCCCGCCCGGTTCAGAGCATCACGGATGGTGGGACACTGTCGGCCTCGCGCGCTCCAAGGATCTCGTGAACTGGGAATACTATCCCCGTAACCCCGCCTTGCCCGCGTTAGGGATCAGCGGCGAACAATTTGACAGCAGCTGGGTGGGTTGGCCGCGGATGTTAATTAAAGGTGATACGTGCTATGTATTTTACACCGGGAACGGTCAGGTCGGCCTACGCACGATCAAGGTGGAGCAGCTTACAAACTGGGAATCCGAGGGGGGAACAACGATTGACCTCCTAAGGTGATCCGCCCTTTATCCCCCTCGCTCCCCTATCCTCGCCTTCAAAACCAGCTCCCTTCCCTCCCTTAAAACCTTCACCACCACCTCCTCGCCCGGCTCAGCCGTCAGGATCATCCTACGAAATCGAGCGGCGTTCAAAACCGGCTTGCCGTTCAGCTCTAGGATGAGATCGCCGCTTTCAAAGCCGGCCTCCTGGGCGGGCGAGCCGGGAAGGACCCTGTTCACCACCACACCCCTTTCCTCCCTTGAATCCGAGATCATCGCGCCGAGGTAGCCCCACCCCTTGGCTTCGCCCCGCATGATGGAGATCGCCCTGCGGATCAGATCGGCTGGGACGGCGAAGAGCAGCCCGGCCGTCGACGGCCTACCCATCGGCCTCGGGGGACCCTCCCTTAGGGCGACCGAGCACATGCCGATAACCCCGCCCTCCTCATCGATCAACGGCCCGCCGCCCATCCCGGGGAAAGCCGTTATATCGGTCTGGATCAGACCGATAAACTCGGAGGCTGGGGTTCTGTCCAGACCGCTCACGATTCCCCTGAAGGCCGATATCCCCAGGTTCCTCGGGTTTCCAAGCGCGATCACCGTCTGGCCGATCCTCGGCGGT
>QNBQ01000264.1 GCA_003645735.1 Candidatus Poribacteria bacterium | reverse complement strand
TTCGCCAACTCGCCCAGTTTTTCGCTTTCGGGCACAGGTGTTCTCCCCTCCATTCTGGTGAATATGACCGTCTGGCTCACCTCCGGGATCGTGAGCTCCTGTTTGAGGGCAGCAGCTCCAGCCATAGCTGAACAGACCCCGGGAACGATCTCGGATTCGATCCCAAGCTCGCTTAACAGCTCTATCTGTTCCGACACGGCGCTGTAAATCGAAGGGTCGCCCGAATGTAACCTGACGACCATCTTCCCCCTCTCAACAGAATTCCTCATGAGCTCCACTATTTCACCGAGGGTCATCCCGGAGGAATCGAAAACCTCAGCTTTCACACCTTCGAACAACTTGGGGTTGACGAGGCTACCGGCATATATGATGACGTCAGCCATCTCAAGCAGTTTCCTGCCCTTAAGGGTTATCAGCTCCGGGTCCCCCGGTCCAGCTCCGATGAAATAAACCTTAGGAGCCATCCCTCATCCCCCTCACGATGAACACCGGGTTGAGAGCTTTCAAATATCTTCTGCCCCCGATGACCTCCGATCTGGAGACGGATATCCCCGACACCTCAACTTCAAACCCTCGGCGACTGAGCTCCGAGATCGCCTCCTCAAGCGTCTCGAGCGTAACGGCGTTCACAACGATGATGCCGTAACCCATCTTCAGGGATGAAACCTCAAGGATCTCCCTGAGTTTCCCGCTGTTCCCTCCTATGAACACCCTATCAGGTCGGGGGAGTCCCTCCAGCACCTCAGGGGCTTCGCCCTCCACGACCTCCACGTTGAACGTTTTGAACTTGACCAGATTCCTTCTGATGATCCCCACCTGTTCCCCGTCCTTCTCGACGGCGAACACTTTGAGCTTCGGGCAGATCCTCGCCGCTTCTATCGACACCGAACCTGAACCCGCTCCTACATCCCATAAAACCCCCTCCTTCGGCAACCTCAGCTTATGGATCACCACCGCTCTGATCTCATCCTTCGTTATCATCCCCCTGATATGGGCTATCTCGTCCTCCCTTAACCCGAAGGAAGGCTTCTCCCTCGCTTCGCCGTTTGACCTCTCCCGCGTTATCAACACGACATTCGGATCGGAGAAAGCGAGCTCCGCTATCTCCGACGGAGTGCCTTCCGTGATCCTCTCATCGGGATAACCTAACCTCTCACAAACGTAAAGCCTCACCGATGCGATCTGATCCGCCGGGAGGGTGTTGAGGATGACCCTCGCTATCGCCGATGGATTGTTTTCGCTATCGGTGAGTATGGCGATCTTATGATGTCTTTCCAGCAGTTCGGGTATATCCTCAAGGCTGTGCCCTCCCCGTTTTCGCCTCCCATGTAAGCTCAGAAACAGGGCGTCATCCCAGCTCTCCTTTATCCTCGAAAACGCCACTTGAAGACAGGAGAGATCCGGAATTATCTCGACCCTGTCCTTCCCGAACTCCTCGACCAACCTTCTACCTATCCCGAAAAACATCGGATCACCGGATGAGAGGATGACGATCTGGGAGTCCGAATTGGATCTCACAAGATTTATCATTTCCCCCAGGTCGTTCACCGTTGTAGTCTTATCCCTCACCTTCTCGAACTCATCATACCTTTTGAAGACCTCGAGAACCCGGGTGGGGGCGAGGATGAGCCGAGAGTTTTCGAGGATCTTCCTCGCCTTTTCATCCAGGGGTTTATAACCGACTCCCACGACGTAGATTTTCATATCTCAGCCCGTCCGATGAGGTTACCCTGGAAATCGACCATGATGCATTCTATGGAGATCTCCCCATCTGCCCATGCTCTCAGGTTCTCACAAGCCCTCCTGCAGATCAGATCGAAAACGCTTGAGACGCCTGCCTTAAGAGCCATCTCAGCGAAATGCCTCGCCGTTTGAGCGTTTCTCAGGAGTTTCAACGTCTCATCGTCCACCCCGGAGAGACGGGACAGCTCTATCAGGAAGGCGATGTTTATATCAACGGTGTCCGAGCTCGTTCGGGAGTATCCCTCCGCTATCTTGGATAACTTCCCGATCATACCGCAGAACGTTATCCTCTTGACACCCTTTCTCGAGCAGTATCTGACGGCGAACCTCGGGAAGTCGCCCACCTGGATATAGCACTCATCGGGTAGACGGACGTATTTTTTGGAGAACTCCTCGCTCCGGCTTCCCGTTGTGAGCACAAGGTGTTTGTTTCCGGAGGCCACGGCTACGTTTATCGAAACGGCTATGGCGGCTCTATAAGCTGGGGCGGAGTATGGCCTCACGATCCCGCTTGTGCCGAGGATTGATATCCCCTCGAGGATCCCCAGTTTCGGGTTGAGGGTCTCTTTCGCCATCTCCTCGCCGTCCTTGACCGATATGATGACGGAGAGCCCGGTTTGTGAGAGGAGTTCGCCGGCGACCTCTGAGACGGCTTTCTCGATCATCCGTCGCGGCACCGGGTTGATCGCCGGCATCCCCACATCCAGCTCTAACCCCGGCTTAGTCACTATTCCGACGCCCTCACCTCGATCTATTGTGATCCCGGGGCTATCGGAGTATGAGATGGTCGATGATATCAACGCCCCGTTCGTGACGTCCGGGTCATCGCCGGCGTCTTTGATCACCGAGCAGGTGGCGCGGTTCGATCCGATATCCGAACCCGCTATCTCGAATTCAGCTCTCTTCCCTATCGGCAGCTCGATCTCCACCCTCTCCGGGGCCCTGCCGGTGATGAGGGCTATGGCTGCCGCTTTAGCGGCAGCGGCGGCACAGGAACCGGTCGTATACCCGGTTCTCAATTTAACCTCTCTCATCATCTCCCGCCAAAACAGCTAATCCGTTTACGATCGCCGCTGCTACCGTGCTTCCACCTTTGTTTCCAAGCGAGGTGATGTATGGTATCGGAAGAGAAGATCTCACCAACATCTCCTTGGATTCCGCCGCCATGACGAACCCAACGGGCACACCGATTATCAGCTTAGGAGACATAACACCTTTTTCGATCAGCTTTATCGCTTCGATCAAAGCGGTCGGCGAATTCCCGATGGCCACTATGCCCGGGCGATATCGGGCGGCTTTACGGATGGCGATGACCGAGCGGGTCACGCCCAGATCTCTGGCCTCAGCTATCACATCGCTGTCGTGCACGAAACATCTCACCTCACATCCCATCGAACGAGCTTTAGTCATCCCGGCTTTGCCCATCTCGGTGTCTGACACTATCAAACATCTCTCCTCGATGGCACTCACACCGCTCTCCACAGCCTTGGGATGAAACCTCATGTTTCGGGCGTAGTCGAGATCACCCGTGGCATGGATCACCCTTATAACAATCGAGAGCTCCTCTTCCGAGAAGCTGTGTTCCCCTATCCTGCGTTTGATGATCTCGAAGCTTTTGAGCTCTATCTCGCTGGGGCTAATGTTCACCGAAGCCTCCCTCATCCTTAGAACTGGTCGAGCGCTTTGCCGATGTGCTCGATGTAGATCTCGATGACATCGTCGTTATAACCCAACCCTTCCTCGACGGTAGCTTTCATCGGGGAGAGCTGATTTTTCCAGCTGTTCTCCCCCTCACCCATGACGTCTTCCATGATATGCCTCCCCGCCACCAGCATGAGAGGGACGAAGTGAACCCTCTCAACCCCGGCCGCTCTCGCATCGGCGAAAGCGCTCTCGGTGCCAGGAGGTCCTTCAATTGTAGCTAGGAAAGTGTTCTTCCGATGATTTCGAATATAGCTGTCTAACTTGAGAAGCGGTGCGTTGAACTCCGGACGGCGCTTGTTGCCGTGAGCACAGAGGATCGTCACAGCCTCTTCCTCAGGGGGAAACCTCGGCTCAAGAGCTTTAAAAAGCTTCTCGAAATCGTCGTCCTCGGAGAGAAGCGGAAGCCCATATTTGACGTTCAACCCCTTTGCGGGCACCATCACGATCTTCTCATGGAACTCCTGACCGGGCACGATGTGAAGCGATTGGACGAGCACCTCGGTTTTCCCCTCCCTCCGTAAGATCTCATAGACCTCCGGGAGGGTGTAACAGGCGATACCTTTCCCCCTTAACTTCCTGATGACCCCCTCAGAGGTGAAAGCCCAGCGGATATCGTTAT
>QNBQ01000263.1 GCA_003645735.1 Candidatus Poribacteria bacterium | reverse complement strand
GGTATATCTTTTGACCTTCTCCGATCACATCCGATCGCTCCCCACAGCGGTCGGCGTCGTCTTCAACCCGGCTTCAAAGCCGGTGGCGGCCCTCAAGGGGGATGAGGTCTACGTCCTCTCCTCAGACTCCCCTTGGCTCGAAAGGCTGGGAACGGCGGATGTCAAGGAGCTGTCCCTTAAAGAGCTCGAAGAGGTGACCTGTCTCCATCCGCTCAGCTACAAAGAGATGCCGCTCGTCGTCGACGGCTCGCTTTCGAGGGGGGAGACCGGGTTTTTCACGATCTCCCCCTCCCACGTGGAGGCCGATTTCGACATAGCCTCCAGGCATCAGCTCGATCTGAGCTGTTCCCTGGACGAAGGGGGCAGGCTGTCGGAGGAGATGGGGCTGCTGGCCAGTTACAGGGCTGAGGCGATCGAGGGGAGGATCGCCGAGATGCTCAGATCGAACGGCCACCTCCTCGGCCTCCTCCCCCGAAAGGAGGAGATCAAGATCTGTCCGGAGTGTGGGGCGCGGATGAGCTTCAGACCGATAAAGGAGTGGGCCGTCCGAACCCCGGATGGGGAGGAGGTCGGCATCTCGAGCGAGAAAGCTTGGGGTGTGCCGATGGCGGCCCTGTATTGCCCCAGATGCGGCGAGTTGTCGATCTCCGAAGAGGCGGAGGAGAGGATCAGGGAGATCATAAACAGAAGAGGGGTGGAATCGTGGTATAAGGTGAGGGCCGAGGAGGTGGTGGAGGAGGCCAGATGTGGGAGGTGTAACTCCACCAGGCTCAAGAGGGAGGATCAGGTCCTGGACCCCGTATTCGCGGCCGCGGCGAACTTCGTCAAGAAGCTCGATTCGCTGAACGGGAAGAGCTCTCAAGTGCTGATAGTGGCCGAGCCGGAGGAGCAGCTTGAGAGATGGCTGAAGCTGGTGAAGGCGATGATCGGGGAGGTGACCCCGGAGGATGGGGTGATGGCTCTGCCCATTCGAGGGGGCAGGCCGAACCGTTTGGAGCTGAAGGGATTGGGGGAGCGGGAGCCGGATCTGGCGAGGCTGATGATTTTGATGGAGCCCGAAGGGGAGGGGGTGAGGCGGCTTGAGGAGGAGTTTAAAGCCGCGAGGAAAGTTTTGGAGGAGATGGCCGAGCTGGCAGTTGAAAGGGAGGAGCTCCCGCTCGACTCGCTGGCCGCATCGGCTCTCGATAAGCTGGCGGGGGAGGTGATGTTGAGCTACGAGAGGCTTGAACCGGCCGAGGGCGCGGCGAGGTTGATCGGGTTTCACCTCAAGGATCTCTCCGTCCTCTACCTCCCCTGGGCTAGGAGGAGGGGGGCGCCGATGTGGATGGTCGAGGATCTGTTGAAGCTTTGGGCCCCGCTCACGCCTTTCACATCGGAGCGGATCTGGAGAAAGCTCCGCCCGGGGACAAGATCGATCTTCCTCGAACCGGCGCCCCTGGGGACTCTGCGCGATTGGGAGGGGGAGAGGATCTGGTGGCAGCTGGTCGAGATCAAGCTCGAAATGGATCGCATCGGGGGGAGAAGATGGAGGGTCATCGTCCCCTCCCCCGAGCTTTTGGAGAAGCTGCTTCCGTATAAGCAGGCCCTGGAGGAGATAGGCGGGGGAGAGGTGGTCATCTCCCTTCAAGGAGGCGCGGATAGGGTATATGTCGAAGGCGGGTAGCCTCTTTCTGCTCGTGGCCGCGCCCATATTGGCGGTCGATCAGGCGACGAAGCTGGCGGTTCAATCGCGGTTAAACCTATGGGAGTCCGTGCCGATCATTCCGGGCGTGTTGCACATCAGCTTCGTGGCGAACAGGGGGGCGGCGTTCGGCCTGATGAAAGGGCTGAGCTGGTTCCTCATCCCTATCTCCCTCATAGCGCTGGTCTTCATATTGATCTACTACCGGACATACAGGCACAGCCGATGGATGCAGGTGGCGTTGGGGCTGCTTTTGGGAGGGGCGCTGGGGAACCTGATAGACAGGGTGAGGCTGGGATATGTCGTGGACTTCATAGATTTCAGATGGTGGCCCTCCTTCAACGTGGCCGATATGGCCATATGTGTGGGCGCCGGGATGCTGGGCTATTACCTGGCGTTTAAGAAGGGGAGTGAAAGGGATGAGGTTAAGGTCGGCTGAGATCTGGATCGCGTTGACCCTGGTATGCTTAGCCTCTCTGCCTTCGCGCTCGATCGCCCAGGAGGCTGAGGGGGAAAAGCCATACAGGGAGAGCGCCCTTAGGAGGTTCGAGATCGTAACCCTCATGTCCCTGCCGTTCACATCGATCCAAAGCTATCTGATCGTCAGGTGTTTCGAAATGGCGAGGCAGGGAAAGGTGGCCCCGAAGCTCTCGGATGCCGACTGGAAAGCGGTGCAGGTGGGGGCCGTCGTGCTGGCCGTTGCCGTGGGTATCTGGGACTGGCTGCACACAAGGGCCGTCGATAGAAACGAACCGCTCATCCCCAACCTCAACCCCCCTCGATCGGGGGAGGCGGAGGGATACAGGGGTTACGTCATCAAAGGGGAATTTTGAACGATCCGGAGGGGTTTCGTGTCTAAAGTGATGACGGATGAGCTGTTGATAGAGGGGATACTCGAGGGGAGCGAGGAGGCGTTTCAGGAGCTGGTGGAGCGTTACGGGAGGATGGTCTACAGGGTGGCATATAGGATCACCGGCTCGCCCCAGGACGCCGACGACGTGACGCAGGAGACCTTCCTGAAGGTCTTTCGATCGATCGATCGGTTCAGGAGGAGGTCGAGCGTGGAGACGTGGATCTACAGGATAGCGGTCAACTGTGCGTTGAACCTGGTGAGGGACAGGAGGGAGGAGCCGGGCGGGGAGGTGGATCGGGCGAGCGAGAGGCCTCTCGACAACCCCGAGAGGGCTGCGGAGAGATCGGAGCTGAGGAGGGCGATAGCTGAGGCGTTGAGGAAGCTGCCGCTGGAGCAGAGAGCGACGGTGGTTTTGCACGACATGGAGGGCTTGACCCACGCCCAGATCGCCGAGATAATGGGGTGTTCCGAGGGGACGGTCAAATCGAGGCTGCATCACGCAAGGAGGAAGCTGAGGGCCTATCTGAGGCCTTTCGCGAGGTGATGTGGATGAGGATAGGGTGTAGGGTCGTGAGGGAGCTGCTCTCCGATTACATAGATGGCGAGCTGGCGAAGGAGGAGATGGCCGCCATCTCAGCTCATCTGTTGAGATGCCCCCGCTGCAGGAGGGAGGCCGAGGAGCTGAGGGCGCTGGTCGAGCTGCTCAAAAAACAGCCCGTCCCGATGCCGGACGATCTCTACTTCGAGCGGCTGGGCCGGTCGATACCAAGGGAGGCCGTTGGCGGGATGACCTGGCTCAAGTTGAGGCTCAAGGGGCTTATGAGGGCACGCTCCTGGCTGAGAAAGGCCGCCTGGTATGCAGCGGTCGCGTCGCTGGCCGCTCTTGCCGCGATACTCATCGACAGGGCTTTCCTCATCGAAAGCTTGGACGAGGCGATACTCAAATCGATAAAGGAGTCGATAGGCGCCGGAGGGCAGCTCACCGTGGCCCGGTTCATCGACCGCTCCGCCAGGCCGTTCATGGCCATCTACAAGGTCGGATCGCCCGCCGAGGGCGGGGAAAGCTGGGGGATACGGATAGGAGACCTCAAGCTGAAGCTGAACTCGGTCAAAGTGGAGGACGGGGCGATAAAGTTCGTCGGAAACCTGGAGCTATCGGATCTGAAGCTTGAGGGAGATCTGAGCGATCTGCTCGCCTCGGAGGAGATGCCCCTCCCCGAGGCGAAAGGGGTAAAGCTTCCCAACCTCTCCCCGAGCCGGGTCTCCATCTCGTCCGCCCCAAAATCGCCTAGGGTGAAGGGCGGAAGCCGGCTCAGGGAGATGATCTACTACACGGACATAGCTTTCGTCCCCTTAACGGCGGACGATTGAGACCTTTAAAACTTCGCCAAGGAGGGTTGACCGGATGAACCCGAAGGTATTGGCCGCCCTTGCGGGCATAGCCTTGGCCCTGGTGATGCTATGGCCGAGCGGCAGCTCCCAAAAGGTCAAGGCCCTCTATGAGGAAGCCGAGCAGCTTCTTCAGGAGGGCAGGTAT